>CACEKL010000004.1 GCA_902560025.1 uncultured Bacteroidota bacterium
AATTCTTCCTACAATTTCACCATCTATGTATGCAAGGAAATAATGAGCAATTGCATTATTAAATACAGGATTTGTTTCTTTATTTAATACTTCTAACTCTTCCTTTATAATA
The DNA here is from genome assembly GCA_902560025.1 of uncultured Bacteroidota bacterium. The sequence goes on from CACEKL010000004.1 coordinate 113, forward strand.
GGCGCAACCCAATATTTCGAGTCTTTATATAAGGTATGAGGGAACATGACAAATTTCTTTAATTCATCACTACTCATGACTTCTTTAATGGTAATATTTGAGTCAGATTTCATTTGAAAAAGCAAGTTACCAATAAATAGTTATTTTTCAAGATTTGATTAAATTTGATAAAGGCGTAAACTATGAAGTTTTTATTGGCTTTTTTGACTATTTATCTAATAATTAGATATATAATTCCTTCTATCTTCAAAATGATATTTGCAAGTATGTTTAAATCGCCTAATAAAAAGACAGATTTCAATAAATCCTCAAACTCAAATAAGAGAAAAACAAATGATAAATACGGAGAATACATAGACTATGAGGATATCGATGAATAAAGTTTTAATTAGAAAATCTCTAATTCATTTATATACTGCAATTGGATTTGCTGTATTGTCTGTGATTTTCTATAGTCCACTTCTTGATGGAAAAAAATTATATCAGTCAGATATAAATCAATATGAGGCAATGTCAAGGGAGATTCAAGAAAATAGAGAGAATATACCAGATGAAGTATACTGGATAGATAATGCTTTTGGTGGAATGCCAACATTTCAACTAGGAGCAAAGTTTGCGTATGATATATTATCACCATTTCATCTTTTATTTAGATTCATTCCTAGACCTGCCCATACTTTATTTTTGTATCTCCTTACAATGTATATTCTTCTTATGGTATTAAAAATTCCATGGAGAATTGCTATTCTTGGATCAGTTGCTTTTGCTTTCTCTACTTACCTATTAATTATTCTTCAGGTTGGGCATAACACTAAAGCTCTTGCAATAGCATACATTCCTTTGGTAGTTGCTGGACTTGTCCTCTTAAGGCAAAATAAGCTACTACCTGGATTCTTAGTTAGTCTACTTGGTATTTCGCTGCAAATAAGAGCTAATCATTATCAAATGACATATTATATGTTGATCCTATTAGGTATATATGTTATAGTTTACCTAATTGACTCTTATAGAAAAAAAGATTTAAAAGAATACTTAAAATATATTGGAATATTTGCTCTTGCAGGAATATTGTCATTGGGTTTAAATGCACCAAATATTCTTTCTACATATGATTATTCTAAATATTCAACAAGATCTCAGAGTGAGCTAAAATTAAATCCTGACGGAACAGAGAAAGAACTCTCTACTGGTCTTGACTATGATTATATAACACAATATAGTTATGGAATTCTTGAAAGTATAAATCTCATTGCCCCAAGAGTTCAAGGTGGAGCATCCTCAGAAGACATTGGAAGAAATTCAGATTTGTATAAATTTTTAGTTGATAATAATGTTCCAAGAAAACAGGCAGATTCTTTTGTCTCATCTGTTCCAACATATTGGGGAGATCAGCCAATTCTTGAAAAAGTAATTGAAATAGGTAAAAAGAATAATCTTGAGTTTATAGAGGGACCTGTTGGATTTTCAAATATGGATAAAGCTGGGATGTTAATCAAGGGATTTGAGAAAAAAAATACAATGATTACTATGTATAACTATTCTTACTATCAGGATCATATGAAATCTCATGGATATAGTAAGCTGGCAGAATGGGTTGAATATGAGCTTAAAATTGCTAATTATGATGATTCACCAGAAAAAGTAAAGAAATTTTCAGATTTGATTCTAAAAAGATATAATCTTAAGAAATTAAACTTTACATCAACTGACCAGATTGTTCCTTATGTAGATCAAATGTTCTATTTGCTTGGTAAAACATATGATAAGCTTCAAACCTTTGTTCCAATTCAGGAATATCAGATTGATTATTATAAAAATAGATTCTTAAAGTACATTAATCCAGGTTTTATTAAATGTGTCGCTGATGAGAATGATGAGCTTGTTGCATTTGCAATCACGATGCCTTCATTTTCAAATGCGCTTAAAAAAATTAAAGGTAAGGTTGACCTGATAGGAAAATTAAGACTTTTACATGCTAAAAACTTTAATAGCAAAGGATCATTGTATTTAATTGGTGTAAGACCAGATTTTCAAAATAAAGGAGTAATCGCAATTTTATTCAACGAACTGCAGAAATTCTATAATAAATTTGGTATTACTGAAGTTGAAACTAACCCTGAACTTATTGAAAACACTGCTATTCAGCAACTTTGGAAGAACTACGAAAATAATCAGCATAAAAATAGAGCAACCTTTACAAAACAGATTTAATCATGTATAATGAAGGAACTATAATTGCTTTATCCTCCCCTCCTGGTTCTGGTGCAATTTCTATTATTAGGTTATCAGGAAAAGATTCAATCTCTCAAACTGATAAATTTTTTGAGTCTAAATCTGGAAAGAAATTAAAGGATTGTTCTGGTTATTCTATAACCTACGGTAACTTTTTAGCTAATAAAGAAATTCTTGATGAAGTTGTAATATCTCTTTATAAAGGACCTCACTCATATACCGGTGAAGATGTAGTTGAGATATCTTGTCATGGCTCAAATTACATTCAACAAGAAATAATATCATCTTTTACTAATTCAGGAGTAAGATTAGCTTCACCGGGTGAATTTACACTTAGAGCTTATTTAAATAATAAAAAGGATCTATCTCAGGCTGAGGCAGTTAGTGATTTAATTGCTTCTGAGTCAAAAGAAGCTCACAGAGTAGCGATGCAACAGATGAGAGGTGGTTATTCTAATGAAATTGAAGAGTTGAGAGAAAAATTGATTGATTTTAAGTCATTAATTGAATTAGAACTTGATTTCTCTGAGGAAGATGTTCAATTTGCAGATAGAAAAGACTTAAAAGATCTTTTAAATACTCTTGAGAGCAAGTTATCTGGTCTAATTGAATCATTTACTTATGGAAATGTTATTAAAGAAGGTGTAACAGTTACAATTGCCGGGAAGCCGAATGCTGGTAAGTCTTCACTTTTAAATGCATTAGTTAATGAAGATAAGGCTATTGTATCTGACATTCCTGGCACTACAAGGGATGCAATAGAAGATGTAACAATTATTAATGGAATAAAGTTCAGATTTATTGATACTGCAGGTATTAGAGAGACATCAGATAAAATTGAATCTATTGGTGTAGAAAGGGCTAAAGGAAAAATAGGCAAATCAAGAGTACTTATATACTTATTTGATAGGTCAGATATTAGTGAAAATGAGCTAATAAATGAGGTTGAAAGCTATAAAAGAGATGATTTAAATATTTTTATAGTTGAAAATAAAATTGATTTATTAAATAATTCAAATACAGATATTTACAAGAATAATATAAATCAATTAATTAAGTTAAAAGATATAGAATTTCTTCAAATTTCAGCTCTAAATCAAACAAATATTGAAGAACTTAAGAGTGCTATTTCTAAAGACCTAAATCTGTCTTCTGAAAATAGTATCGTAATTACTAATTCTAGACATCTTGAAGCACTAAAAAATTCCCTTAATGCTATTGAATCTGTAAAAAAAGGACTAAAAGATGGTATTTCTGGTGATTTACTAAGTATAGATCTAAACGATGCTATTATCAACATTTCTATTATTACTGGTAAAATAGATATTGATCAGGATATCTTAGGATCAATATTCTCCAAGTTCTGTATTGGGAAGTAAGTAGGTTTCACTATCTCTCACTATGCTTCATTAAATTGTTGAAAATCAATAATTTATACATTTTTTCATATTTATTGCCTCACTATTATTCTCTATTTTTCATTCGGATTTGTAGACAATATGTATACAAGACTGTCTCAAATGTTAAAATTTGTAGAGCTAAATAATCATTTGTCAAAACCCCTTGTTCTTATGAGGGGGTTTTTTACTTTAGAAATATGAGAAATACTCTTACTCTTCTTTATATAATTGTTAATTTCACAATCCAATAAGTCTTTCCCACAATGAAGAAACAATATAATTTGACTTACTTAAAGTTTTTATTCCTATCGTTTATTTTTTTTGGTTGTCAAAGTAATTCTGATAAACCAATAATTAAGTCTCTTTTTGGAGTAAATATTTCAGATGAAAAAGTTGATAATTTTATTGATAATCAGATGTTATTATTGAATATTCCATCTTTATCAATTGCTATAATAAATGATGGTGAAGTTGTTTATCATAGAGTGAAAGGATATTCAAATAAAGAACAAGAAATACTTGCTGATAATAATTCAATATTTGAAGGTGCTTCAATTTCTAAATCAGTTTTTGGTTTTTTTGTAATGACTTTTGTTGAAGATGGTTTAATTGAATTAGATAAACCATTATATAAATACCTACCAAATCCTGATATTGAATATGATGAAAGGTATAAGAAAATTACAGCAAGAATGGTTCTTTCACATCGTTCAGGATTCCCTAATTGGAGAGATGATTACCCAGAAAAAAAACTTTTCATTCAATTTGAACCAGATACTGATTATCATTACTCTGGAGAAGGATATCAATACCTTGCAGAAGTTTTAAAACATATTTTAAAAACAGATTGGTCAGGATTAGAATTAGAATTTCAAAAAAGAGTTGCTACTCCTTTTGATATGGAACACACCAGATTTATTAAAGATGACTATACCAGAATTCATAAAGTTCAACCTTATGATAACAATGGTAATTGGATTGATAAAAGCAAAAGCGAATGGTGGAAAAGTAGAGATTCTGTTTTTGTAGCTCCAACGACTATTCATTCAGAGTCAATTGATTTCTCTAAGTGGATGATAGCAATGATGAATGAAGAGGGTTTATCTAAAAATGGGTTCGCTGAACTTTTTAAACCACATTCCGTTGTTAAAGATGGATACTTAAATGAAAAATATACTTTAGGTTTTAGTAGAGTATCTTTTTTAGGCTTAAGTGACTTATATGCTCATACTGGAAACAATACTGGATTTTCATCTGCTTTCATATTTGATAAAGATAGAAATTGGGGTATGGTATTCTTCACTAATTCAGAGTCAGGCACTCCATTTTCATTAAACCTTATGTATGATTTGTTATTAATTGGAACTACTTTGAATAAGATTTTATTTGGTGTAATAATGTTAATGGTTATTGTGAGTATAATTTATCTTACCAATATGTTTTACAAAAAATCAACGATAAAAGCTTAATTGAGCCTCTTATTTAAAGGATTTTTGTAGACATAAATTCAACAAACCCCTATAAACATTGGGCTTTCTCGTTATTCGTTACTTTCTCATATAGGGAAATAAGTTTCTCTATCAATTTTCTTAAATTTAATATTATGAAAAAACTATTATTACTATCGTTATTATTTATAGGTTGTCAAGAAATATCAAATGATATAATTGTTGACCCAGCTGTTGAGGATATGTATTTAAGGTATAATAAAGCTTGGAGTGATGGAGACTTTGAAACTATTACTAATGAAATCTATAGTGCACCATTCTCCCTATACCTTCAAGATTCAACAATTATTTTAAATTCTTCAGAAGACATTAATAACTTTCTTATCATGACATTTAATGAATTGGAGAGTAATAATTATGGTTATTCCATTAGGAATTCCTGGGAAAGCTACAAAATAGACGATAACCTTGTAATTGTAGAGCAAAATTTCACAAGGTTTTTAAAAGATAGTACCATTATGGGCCCAGAGGAAAGAACAGCATCATACATATTGAGAAAATCTGAAGGTAAATTTCAAATTAGTGGTATGGTTCCACATACAACAATTGCTGAATAGGTTTAGATTAATTAAATCATTTAGAAATACGTCGAAACCCCTTTTTCTTACAATTTAAAAAAATTCAAGCTATTTCTTATCTCTTGATAAATACATTAAATAGAAAGAAAATAACATAATGCCAAATCCTATATATGCAAATTTTCCTATCAAAAAATCCCCCATTGCTGTAAATAGACCAATAAAAAAAACTGGATAAGCATATTTAATTGCCCAATTTTTATTGACTTTCATACCTACAATTTAGAAAAATTCAAAATTATTTAATCAACTACTGTTATTTTTAGACGCTTATTAGGAACAGGCGTATAGGCTTCGCAAACAGCACAAAAATTAGAATTTTTGTTTCCAATTATAAATCTAAATGAATCTCCTTCTTTTATATCATCAGGAAAATCACAAACACTCTCTAATGTAAAAACATTATTATACTCAATTTTTGAAAACTCATCTATCCATTTTTCTTCAATATATTCAGATGGAAAATTAGTATTGTTGACTTCAATTACATAGTTCATACATATACCCTGTTTTACTAGTTTTCCAATGTAAGAAACTCTAGGTTCCTCAGATTTAGAACAAGAATATAATACAAGGAGAGTAACAAGTATTATTTTTTTCATATAAACAATCTAATATTTTAATATTAATGAAGTGTTAGTTGAATATTAATTTTCATTAAGCATAGTTATCTAACTAGAAAAATTCATATATTAATAAAAATCTAAAACAATTAACTATGAAAAAATTTATTTACACATCACTAATGTTAATTTTTACAATTAGTGTTAATAGTCAGGTTCTACAAACTTGGAACTGGTCAGCTAATCAGGGACAATCAGCTGATTTTGAAAAAGCTGTTTCTGACAAAACAAAAAAGTACAACTCATCAAAAGATGGAGCGCTACTATATACTTTTCAAATAAATTCAGGAAATGAGGTTGGCTCATATTGGAGAATTAGAATAGAAGATGAACTAAAGGACTTTGATAAACAGTATCCAGATGGACTAAAAGCAATGTCAAATAATGCTGCTAAATATGGAGCAGTTACTAGCTCAGCATGGTGGAATATTGTTGAAAATGCCACTCATTGGCCAGAGGGTGATAACAATTGGAAAAAACCTTTAAAGAGGTATTTTGTTTACAACTATGATGGACAAAAAGATGCTGATTTTTGGGCATTTAGATATAAAGTTAGAGGTGCAATTATTCAATCAGGAGCTGACATTAATATGACTACTCTTCAGTGTTTTGCTGGATGTCAGGGAAATACAGTTATGGTAATATTTAGCCACTCAAATTTTGAGGACCTTCAAAATGATAACAGCACAGAATGGGCTAAGGTTTACGATAAATACAACGAAATATATGGAGTGAAGTACGAATCTGATATAGCTGAATTTGAAAGTTCATTAACACTTGGTGGTTTTGGAAGATACTCTGGAACAATGGTGTTTAAGCCTGAAATGAGTTCTCCACAAAATCTAGATTAAATAAGATGAAAATCTAAAACAATCAACTATGAAAAACAGAATTAAACTTTTACAAAATATTTCAATTTTTACAATAATTGGATTAATATTTATAAGCTGCCAGACTAATCAAGAAAGTAATCAATTATCTCAAAACTTGAAAACTTATGAAGAGGTATGGTCTAAATTTTTTAATGAAAGAGATATGGATGTAATTAACAGTGAATACTTCACAGAAGATGTAACTGTTGTAATACCTGGTGATGATATAGTTGGAATTGAGGGGCTAAAAAATTATTATGGTAATTATTTAACTGGATTCTCAGATGCAGAGTTTACTTTTGTTGACTTATTTGGTCAAGGTGACAAACTCGTAAAACATTGGAATTTCAAAGGAACACACGATGGTAATTTTGCAGGAATACCAGCAACTGGTAAAAAATTAAACCTTTATGGGACAACATTGATTCTTATGGAGAATGGGAAAATAAAACAAGAACAAGATTTTTTTGATAACCTAGATTTCTTAACACAATTAGGATTAATGGAGTAAGATTAAATAGTTTTTGTAAAAATTTTAAACCCTCCAAATATGGAGGGTTTTTTTATAACAATTAATTAATTTTTAGATAATAGATTTAAATAATCCTTTAAATAAATTTGATTGCTTTTCATATTAATTAAGAATATGACACTTGCCCTTTTATAGGGCATTTTATTTGCGTTCATAGTTTCAATAATTAAGCTTCAGTTTGTTGGTACCTGGAGCTTTTTTAATTTTTTAATAATGAATAAATAATATTTAATTAAAACAATCATAATGATGTTCTTTTAATTTTAAATATCTTTTCGATTGGTTAAGCTCCAGTTTTTAGTTTCTGGAGCTTTTTCATGTAGAAATACGTCGAAATCCCTCCTAATCTATTTGTAACTAGTTGATATTAAATATTATAAGCTCAAAAAGATATATTGTATTGGTAAATGAAAATCAATTACAATTAGTAAAGTTTATCCCAAGAAGAAACCAAAAATAAATCCAATAATCACAAGTAGCCACCAATATTTTTTGACCCAATTCATATCCATATTTCTAATTTAGGAAATTTCATATATTGAATGCAATTTAAAAACAATTAACTATGAAAAAATTTTTATTAATTCTATTATTACTTCCAATAACAGCAATGTCCCAACAGGGATTTACTAGACTTGAAGTAACTGTGAAACCTGGACATCAAAGTGCAGTTGTAAATTTAGTAGACGATTTCTTTTCTGAAGCAAAATGGAAAGAAAACAGCGGTATGAATCTTGAAAGACATTGGCAAGGTTCCGAGAGAACTCATAGCATATTATGGTATGGACCTGTTGAAAATAGCGGAAGAGAAGATGGTGATATGCAACCCTATGAAAATAATGCATTCTGGTCTAATCTTAGAACTCATTTAGAAGGAACAGGAACTGCATACTCTGGTAGAGTTTTAGCTTGGAAACAAGGAGCTGAAGATCAAGACAATATTCTTATATATGATATAATTGCTGAGGACCCAGGCTCATTTCTTGATGCCCACAATAAAATTGTTGATCAATTATCAAATTCTGTATTTAAAAACAGAACAGTTGGATTTGGAACATACGATATTGGACGCCCAGGAGGAGCAACTCATTGGATAGGAATTTCAGGTACTGGAAACGGTGATATTCTAAAAATGATAGATGATATTCAAAATAATCACAGCAAAAAGCTAAATCAATATTTTCAAGACAGAGGTAAAGTAACTGACATCAGAGACTTTAGAATTTCAAATGTAAGAACATATTAATTTAGACTTTATGTCAAAAGAGACACCCACTTGTTTGAGTGGGTGTTTTTTTTATTCAAAATTTAATTAAATATTAATTACCTGAGTGCAGTTCATAATATTTGACATCTGCAGTTTCTCCAAGAATATCAACATCCCACATTACAAAATTCATTGCACCATTGCTAACATCATCAATAAAATAGAACTTAATTAACGCACCATCTCTTTTCCAACTTCCATTTAAAGGTGATGATAAAAGTGTGCCATCATTAAGAATTGTTCTTGCTTGACCATCTAGGACTCCACTTGTTTTTGAATTATCTCCAGATATAAGTTTCATTGAAACAAAAACTTTACCGTAACCAGTAATATCTCCTTTAAAGCTCATTTTAGAATAACCATCACCTGGAGTAACAGATTCTATATTAAGAACTCCCCCACCTTGAGGAGAGGATAAATCTTGCGAATAACTCACGAATGTTCCTATCAATGCAAACGATAGAATAAGTATTATTTTTTTCATTTTTTTTTGAATTAGTGTTAATTATACAAATCTAAAAAAAGTTTTATTTTGAAACTCCTAAACGCCACATAAGAATTCCTCCAGTTATAAACATCCATATTGAATAGGCTCCAGTTGGAAGACCCATTTCGACATTATTAAGTATAGTTGTGGCTATAACAAAAGCTAATGTTCCGTTTTGAATTCCACTTTCAATTGTAATTGAAATTTGGCTTTTACCTTTAATACCAAAAAATTTAGCAGTGAAATATCCAAATGCCATCGTTGATAAATTTAGAAGCAATGTTGCCAATCCAACTTCTTTCATTGCCTGGACGATTAAATCTTTATTAGCAATCATTACAAGTAAAAAAATAATAATAAACAACACTGTTGAGGCTATTCTCATAGGCCTTTCCATTCTTAAGGCAAAGGCTTCATTTTTTTTGCGAATTACCATCCCTATGGAAACAGGGATTACTGTTATTAATAAAATTTGAAGCATAGTTTGAACTATTGGAAGTTCGATAATAACATCAGTTTCCCCTGTAAAATAAGTAATAGCTTCTGATAAAATAATTGGAATTGTAAAAACAGTGATTAGACTTGCTAGGGCAGTTAGAGTGACAGAAAGACCAATATTACCTCTTGCAACTTGAGTGATAAGATTGCTGGTGGGGCCACCGGGACATAAAGAAAGTATCATAATTCCGATAGCCATAGATGAGTTTAGATCAAATAAAAGGATAATTAAAAAACCAATTAAAGGGAGAAAGATCAGCTGATTAAAGAGTCCGATAAGAACTTCCTTTGGATAAGTAAAAAGTCTACCAAAATCGCTAACTACAAGAGTTAGACCCATACCAAACATAATAATTGCTAAAGAAATTGGTAAAAAGATTTGTGTGATAATCGTTGTTACATCCATATTATGTTTTAATAGTTTTTAAAACTGATAAAAGCATCTCCCCACTTATTCTTTCTTTATAGTTTGGGTTAATATATTCGAACTTTATTACTCCTTTTTTGTCAACTATCATTACAGTTGGAGCAGGCATTACTGGGGATGTCTCCCCTTTTTGACCTTTGCCAGTTATATATTCTTTCAACGAAGAAGACGTTTTAAATGCAATCCCTATTTCTTTAATGAACTTACCATTAGGATCTGATAGCAATTTGTATTTAGTGCTATTATTTTCTATGGTAGATTGTAGGTTTTTATAGTCATCTGGACTTATGGCTACAATTTGATATCCAAGTTCTAATACGTCTTCTTCAATCTCAACCAAACCAGATAATTGCACATTACAGTATGGACACCATCCTCCTCGGTAAAAAACCAAAACGGTTGGTTTTTCTTCTAGTAGGGCTTTTAGTTGAACATACTCTCCTACTGTATTCTGAAAATTAGCATTCGGCAATGTCTCCCCTACTAAGATTGGTGAAATATCTTCAGCTACAAGTGGAATAGATTGTTGATTAGAACATCCTGTGATTAGTAGTGTTATTAATAATAGTTTTTTCATAAATACAATTTATAAAAAAATAAAGCTGTTTATCCAAAAAAGAAACCAAGATTAAATCCAATAATTACAAGATTTCGCCAATATTTTTTAATCCAATTCATATACATATATAATAATTTAAAATTGATTAAAAAATTCAAAAACAGTTGAAGCATAATCTAATTCTGCAGGATTATTTAAGTCAGGCATTGTGTGTCCCCAATCTTTTACTTCATATCTCCACATTTGATAATCATTTACGCAATCTGAATACTTTGTTAATGTGTTAATTTGATTTATTTCAATAGTTTCAACAGAACTACATGATGCTTGTTGTGCGTAATATTCAAATATGTCTTTTCTTGAAGTACCAATAACAAAGTCATTTTGATCTACAGCACTTTTAGGCCAAAAGTTTAACATAAATGGATTAGTTTTTCCTGATCCATTTCCTTCTCCAAATGCAAAAGGGTCCATAATACCATCAAACATTAAAACTGGAAAAATATCATTAGATGGAAAACCACCTGATTCCATTGTTCCACCAATCCATGATGAAACTCCATTAAAATATTCAGATGCTTTTTGATTTGCTAAAAAAGATGCAACAGCACCCATTGAGATGCCTGACGCAAATGTTTTTGAAGGAAGAATGTCATATTGTTTTTGAATTTTATTAGCAAGGGAGGCTATAAATCCAGCATCATCATTATCACATTGCAGAGTGTTAGGATTCTGACACCACCAATTTCCAGCTCCTTTATCAGTTCCTTGGTTTAAACCGTCGTAATTATTTGGAAGACCCTGGGGATAGACAAGTATATAATTATTTTCATTAGCAAGAGAAATAAACTCAGGATAGGATTGAGCTAAAGCACTTACACTACCACCCCACCAATGAAAATGGAATAAAATCTTTGTATCATCATTAATATTATCAGGCTCATATATCCTGTATAATCTTGGTGTATTTTTATATAAAAATAATAAGGATTCACTATCTATAGGATGTGGAATTACATTATTTATGTTATACAATTCTGATAGATCAATTTCCTCATTTTCACTAGTATCAGAAGTACATGAGAAGAAAGCAAGTATAAAAAGAAAGAAAAATTTTTTCATGTTAAGATTGTTAGGTTGAAGGATAAATTTCTAATTTATTAAAATACTAGTCAAACAATATAACGAAATTAATTATTATCACAGCTAAACGATTTATTAAGAAACTGTTACCTCTAGATTAGAGTCTAAAAAAACAACTATAATTTCATCAGTTGATCCATTAGACCACGATGCAATCTTATATCCTTCATCTGGAAAAGCTCTAAGAGTAACAAATGTTCTTGTGGGGAAGCTTACACGTGTGGCTTCAAATCTACTACTATTAAGAAATATATTTCGACAAGCATCTTCAGTTGAGGCTGGGCATGCAGCAGCATTAAATGTTCCACCATTTCCAGCAGTTATTGATATAGTATATTGTGGACCTGAAAATGAGGTGTATAATTTAGGATTTTGAGAATCTTCTTTAATACAAGAAAAAAATAACAGTAAGGTTATATAAAAGGGTATTTTGTTCATACAGCCTACTTCTTATCTTTAATTTTAACTGAGTTAGGCGTCACAACACCTGCAGATATAACCAGCTTAAATGCATCCTCAACACTAATATCAAGCTCAAAAGCATCTTTTTTAGGTATCAATACAAAAAAACCTGAAGTTGGATTTGGAGTTGTTGGTACAAAGAGATTAATTAATTCTTCTCCAATAATTGACTTCGCTTCACCCTGGTAATCTCCAGATTGAAATGCTATAACCCAGATCCCTTTATTCGGATACTGAATTAAATATGCCTTTTTAAAACTTTCAGATGAGGTATTTAAAACTGTATCAGATACTTTTTTTAGTATGTTATAAATGTTTCGAAAACCTGGTATACTATTAAGAAGCTTCTCCCATAAGGCAACTAACCTTCGTCCTAATATATTTGTAACCAATACTCCTGTTATAAGAATAATTATGAATAACAAAATAATTCCAGATCCAGGAATAGTAGTATCCAAATTAAAAATAGCTTCTGGAAGATATTCTTGCGGAACAAGATTATTAATAAACTCTAAAAAGAATTTAATAACTACAATAGTTAAGATTAATGGTATCCAGAAAAGAAGTCCTGAAATAAGATAATTTCTTAATCGTTTTAATATTTTTAACATGCTTGTTTGATATTTAAGTATGGTTTTCTAAATATAAAAATAATTAGATTATAGACTCCCCATCTAAATTTGTGTTAAGAACTTCAGACATGTAATCAAAAAAAGGTCTAATTGACTCAAAATAATTAACTAGTTCTATCTGGAATTTTTCATCCAGAATATCTTTCTCTTTTAATTTTTTTATAAAAATGAACTGCTTTTTTTTAATCAAGTCAATATATTCATGATCACTAGTAAAACCTTTAGGTGATGTTTTAACCTCATCTCCCTTTAGATCTCCCCAGATTTCTTTAATTTTTTTTTGATTTATTATTCTTTTAAATTCTTGGCCATCTATTTCAATTTCTTTTCTAATCCTTAGTAAGTCTTCTTTATTGGGATTCCAAAAACCCACAGCTATAAAGCTTTCATCTGCAGATATTTCCAGATAATAACCTCCTCTAAGCTCAGGTTTTGCTCTGTGAAATGCCATACCAATATTTTTTTTATACGGGGTTTTATCTTTAGAGAACCTCAAGTCTCTGTATATTCTAAATATTTTAATTTTCTCGATATTATCTGAAACATTTAAAGAATCATTAACCTCTTGAGCAAATATTTTTACTTGACTTTGAATATTGTTAAACCGATCTTTATTTTCATTAAACCATTCTCTGTTGTTGTTTAACTTCAGCTCTTTTAAAAAACTAATGGTATTCTTAGGAATTGCTTGCATCAAGAAATTTATTGGTATTCTAATTTAGTATTATTTCTTTATAATATTTTACAAGTGCTTTTTTATAGGCAACTACAAATTGGTAATATCTATAAAGGTTCAAGTCACCAAATCTATTTAATTCGTTATATGTATCATTCTCAAAACTCTTTAATCTTCTATCTAAAATATTTTGAATTTTTTCTACACTTTTAAATAGGAGTTTTCTTGTATTATCATCTTGAAGATCATTGTAATACTTATCAATAATTCCTCTTATCTGTTTTGGAGAAAGCTCTGAGTATTTTTTTTGATTACTATATTTTGCTGAATATTCTTTTTTTAACCAGGTATACTCTGAATAAACACCTTTAAAGAATAATTCTAGCAATAATATCATCTAATAAGATATTTTTTTGCGAGTTTAATTAGCCAACCAAATTTATAGTACATCATTTTCAAAGAGTAGAACATATATGTTTTTGAATATGATAATTTTTGAATGGTTTTATTTCGACCAATTAAGTATGAAGTACGTCTAAGTAATCTCATAGAATGGCTAATTTAAAGATGATAATTAAAATCTCAGACTTTATTTTATATTTTAAAAGATTATTAACAAACCTTCAAATTAAATTGATTACTTATTTCTTTTTCTTTAGAATGAATTGAATTATTATTAAATCAAGGAACAGAAGTCCAAGAAATAACCATAAATACACATCATTGTCGTCATAAAAGAAATATAAAATACCACAAAAAATTGCTGGAAGTAAAACTATTATTTTGATGATATTATCTTTGAATTCACCTGGGTATTCTTCTTTGTCTTCTTCTTTCATACTATGAATTATTTAAAAGCTTATTTATATTATCGATTGTAGTTTGCAGTACTATTTGGTGTACAGAGTCTCTAGGATTCTTAATTTGCTCTTCTAGTCTTTCTAACAGCTCGCCAATTGTGTTTTCTTTTGTCATTTATCAAGATCATTAATTAGTTTATTCATCTTTAAATTTAATGAGCTTACAGCCTCCGAGTATCTAGAATCCCACTCTTCTAGCCTATCTGAAGCTTTTAATGCTATTTCATATTCTAATCCTGGTAAAATCCATGCAGCATATCCACTAAATGGATCTGACGAGGCATAAAGAGATCTATACCATGAACCAAAATACATACCCCTTTCTGATATGAAACTTTTTTCTAAACCAATCAATTGTTGATTTAAGTTTGAAAGATCTTTTTTTGAAAAATCCCCCTCTGCTAAATAAGACTTTATTTTTTGAGTTAGCTTTTCTGATGTTTGTTCAAGAGATTGAATTGCGTTAGAAGTAATGTTAAACCCATCAAAATCTTTATCATATAAATTAATTTTACTTTCTGCATTTGAAATATGCATTTTTAAATCTGATGCATAACGATTTAAGTTATATGGAATAAGATCTCCATTAGCCATTCTAAGAGCCATAAGTCCTGCTACATGCTCTACCATAGAGCCCATTTGAAATTCTGGATCTACAAATCTTTCATAGAACCTAAAGCTATCATAGTTAGAGTGATAAACATTTGGTCCACCTGCTCCCCCACTCATGGAAGGAACACCAACATGCATATAAAAAGCAATATGATCTGAACCACCTCCTAAATTTCCAATTGGAGGTTCATCTTGGTTGTTTCTGTTCCAGAATTCATATAATGTTTGATCTGTATATGGATATTTTACATCTTTTGAAGCTTCTACCAATAGTTTTTTTAGTGTCGGAGCAGATGAAGCTCCAAAACCTTTTCCGGATACAGCTCCATCAAAGTTCATATAAACAACACCCTTAGCGTTTAATTCATCCCTCATTTGTTCTACCCATTCAGTTGAACCTATAACACCATGCTCTTCTGCATCCCAGTGACCAATTAGGATTGATCTTTTTGGTGCATATCCTTCATCTTTCAATTTACCTAGTGTTTCACTTAAGCTAAGAAGCATAGCTGTTCCACTACTTGGATCTGTTGCTCCAAAACCCCATGAATCAAGGTGACAACCTAGAATAATCCATTCATCTGGAAATTCACTTCCATTTAGCATTCCAATTACATTTGTTGCACGTACAAAGTCTATTTTTTGATCAACTTTTAACCTAACTGTTAGAGAAGAGCCTCCTTCAAGTCTATAAGTAAATGGAAGCCCCCCTTGCCATGAAGAAGGAACTGGATTTCCTTTCATTTGACCTAATATTTTTTGTGCTTCACCGTATCCTATAGGGGTAACTGGTATTGTATGTAATTGAGCATCTTTTGGATCTAATCTCTTAATCTTCTTTTTACCATCTAAGGGTAATGCAGGCTCAAATGGAGTTAATGGATCACCTGTAAAGTCTGTTGTTAATAATGACCCTCTTTGGATGGTAGATGAATTATAAAATGGACCTTCTGGATATACTAGTCCTCTTGTAAAACCACTGTCTTTTGGGTCAGTATAAATAATTAAGCCAGCAGCACCATTTGCCTCTGCAAATTTGGCTTTAAAACCTCTAAAGTTTCCACCATATCTTGCTATTACGATTTTTCCCTTAACTTCTACTCCAAGTTCTTTTAACTGTTCAAAATCTTGCTTTCTACCATAATTAGCATAAACAACTTCTGCAGTTACATCCCCACTTCCAGAAAAAGCATTCCAACCTTTCCATAGTTCAGGATCCTCTGTAAATGAATCACCTGGAATTACATCTTCCTTTTGATTTAAAACATCTCTGGAGGGTGTAACAATCTCTATAAGTGATTCACCCGGCTTATTTGGAAGGTATACATCATATGGGTAATTAGTTACTTTGAAACCTGCATCATCCATAATCTGCCCTATGTATCTGATGACTTCAGCATTTCCCTCACTTCCTACAACATGAGGTCTTTCAGTAAGTTTTTTTAAATGTTTTTTAAATGAAGATTTATCTATTTTTTTAGAAAATATTTCTTCTGCCTTAACTTGTTTATTCCAAGAACCCGAAGAGTAACCTTCGTATTGTGAATATGAAAACTGAATTGCAAAAAAAGCAATTAAGAGGGGTAAAAAATTTCTCATTGTATTATTAATTTATGTTTAATCTATTCTGGTTATTTGCATCTGTAGTTCAACTGTTTCACCATTGACAATCAAAAATTGGTCAAGAAAAGTTTTTCTACCATCACTATATAAAGTATAATAGGATTCTTCAACTGGAGATTCTATCTCTGGATAAATATATTTTTTATTATCAATCTCCTCTGTTTTTAAGATTTTAAGAGATAAAGGAGGACGTCTTCTATATGTAAATGAGATTGAATCATTAGCTATCATAACCTTAGAGTTAAAAAGTCTAACATTAAAACCGTTTAACTTTGTTATTTTGTATTCTTGACTTTGAGAAAAACTAGTAATAAATATTGCTAATAAAATAAGAACATTCCTCATGTCACTAATTTAATAATTTTTAAATTGCCTATTATAAATGAGAACAAGATTTAAAGTAATTCTGATAATATTCTTATGTATTGGTATTTATATGTTTAGTAAATATGATATCGTTAATACCGAAACAATTAATTCAGATGAAAATATTGGTAATATTTCAATACTTGAATATCCTACTTATGAAGAATTTAAGAGATGGGTAAAAATTGATTCTCAATACATAAGGGTAAATTCTGCGAGGAGATACTTTGAGAATTTTACATCTGATGATTTTTTTACTTTAGAAAGTAATAAAAATAAATTCAAAGAAATCACTTGGTTAAAAATGACTGAATACCAAAAAAGGTATTCAGAGCTAACAGACTTATATAAAACTTATGAGACAGAGTATATTGACTCACTTATCTTCACTGAATATCCTGAAATTAAGGAGCTTTTAGACGATATCTTTAAATTGAACTATTAAATTCAATTGTATACGTTAACTACTAACCAGGTTAAAAGACAAAATAATAATAGGAAAATCAGCCAGGTGAAAATTTTATTAATCTTTATTTTTTTAGAATAGTTTAACCATAGAAAAGGAATTGCTACAGATACACATAGGACGACACCAAGAAAAACTAAATCAAAAAACTCCTTAAGGCTCATATATCAAATTACAAAATACCCATTAAATAAAGCGTAATTGCTATTACAATAAATATTATAAAACTAATTATTGAATTTTTATTAAAATCTGAATTGAAGGTCCCGCACTTAGGGCAATGATCCCCAAAAGGTCTAAATTTACCAAAACCTGCAGTTGGATGAGGAAGATCATACATTTCAAGACATTCTTTACACTGTTTCATTTAATTTTTTTAAATCTATTACTATTGCCATAAACTGCTAAATAAATTACAGGAATTGTTATAGCAATAGTCCAAACCCATATTGTAGTTATTTCGTCTAAAATTAAAGATGAAATAAAATAAATTAATACACTGTAAATCCCAAGGTTTTTAAAAAAAGGCTTAAAAAATTTAAGATACTCGTCAATGTCAAACTTTTCCCTTTCAGCTTTTGACATGGTATTATATCCAGCTAAAAGAATTTTAGCATTTTCCTTGTTAGTATAATTACCTATTAAGTAATTAAGAACTCCAACACCTATAACCACAAAGTCTAATTCCATTATTTATTTAATCTAGTTAAAAAAATATCGTCGTGTAATTTCTTAATATTCGAAGATACATATGTTTTAAGCATAAAAGGAAATATTGCATGTAAGATAGCTGCAAAACCCCATAAAATTAATTTTAAGCCAACTTTAATAGCAAAAAGCATGTGCTTAAAATAAGACTCACCAACCGAATTTGGGTGATCTGTAAATATATTTTTCATAGTTAAAACTTTAGTTTGTTCAAAATATCAAAAGCAAGTTCCTTATCCTTATAATTTACAAAAATATGATCATGGTTATAACCAGCTATAACATTACAACTTATATTATTGGCTGATAAGGCTTTAGAAAAAATAGAGGTCAAACCTACTGAGTCTAGAGAAGAATATAATTCTAATGATATCCAAGCAGCAATAAAGTCATATGACATACCGTATTTATTTGCAAATTCTTTTTTTAAAATTAAACTGTATTTACCATCTTCTTTAAATGAACATAAAATATCTTCTTCATTTATTCCATGAATGCTATCAGTTAAAACGAATACATATTCGCCTTTATTTAGTTTAGGTTTTAAAAATTTATTCATATTTCAATGATATAAAATTATTTGATTTTTTTTTAAATTTAAGTATGAGATACTATTTCATTATTGGATATATTTTTATTCTTATATACTGGATTTACACTAAGCTCAAAAGAAAAAATGAAGTATAAAATAATTGAGACAGAAAAGGGCCAAAGAGAAAAAGTGTATAAGGGTAACACTATGCTATATAAAAAGACAAAGATTGAGCATGACTCAAATATCACTGAGTATGAAATGGTAGTTACATATTATGAAGCAAATATTGAATTTGGAGTATTCAAGAAAAATGAAATAGTTAAAGATGAAGAATTAATAAAATTTCTTGAAGATGTTTTTTTGGATTACATGCTTAACAATTCTATTCCATCTTTAGATTAAATATTATTGTCTTTTCTCCACTGTTCATATTTTATATAAACTTCTTCATCAGTGGTAATTCCATGTATATCTTTTTCTCCGAAGCCTAGATCGGCTATTTTTTTTGTTATTTCAAATATCTTTTTCATTGTTTCTTTTCTATTATCTACACCTTTTGTATCTATATGGTTATCTAATGATAGTAGATATTCAAACTTTAGTTTATCTGGAATTTCCATTGTATAATTATTTTGAATGTTTTGAAAAAAAGTCCCATAGCAAGGTACTTGTTTTAAAGTTATCATCAGAGCTGTAGTCCCACCAATGCCCACCATTAATTATCTTATAATGTACAACTTCACTATTGTTTTCATCTGATTCATAAGTATATTTTTCAAAATTTACATTTACAGATGTATTGTTAAACTCTGAGTATATTGAAGTGCTTCCTAAGTTTTCTATAAGCTCATCATTATTAGATCTATTATGAGATTTCCAAAAATCTAAAACTTCTTCAACACTTTTGAATTCACCCTCATTATAACCATTATATCCAACTACCCCATCTGATGTTCCATGAATTTTCAATATTGGAATTGGTGAAGACGGATTACAGCTATTAAATGTTTCATTGAGCATTGTTCCAGCAACATCCCCAATAGCAGCAATAATGTTTTCCGTATTGCAAGCTAAAAAATGAGAGAACATTCCACCATTAGAATATCCAATTACATAGACTCTATTAAGGTCAATCAAATTATCTTGATTTATTTTATCTAATAATTTCTTAAAGAAGCCTAAATCATCTGTACTACTTTTATTTACAAACGATCTTGATGATGAACTTGGAGGTGCAGCATTCCAGTGAGAAGCTCCTGCTGGAAGGTTAGATCCTTGAGGATAGACTAAAATCACCCCATTATTATCTGCAATTTCAACCAAATCAGTTTGATTAAAAAATTGCTCTGCTTGACCTAGATATCCATGGAAGTTAAAAATTACAGGAAGGTTTTGACGATTATCTAAATTATTTGGAATGTATAATAAGTACTCTCTAGTTAACCCATCATGCTTAATATAATTAGTTGAAAGACCTTCATAGAAAGCAAAACCGGAGTAATTATCTTTTGATTTATTATCTACTTCAGATTTAGAACAGCTAATTATTATTAATAAAATAACAATAAATGTCTTCTTCATTGAAATAAAAATAATAACTAAAATTTAAAGTGCCTCAGAACCTAATTATAATAATTCATATATTTAAACTTACTTTAAATCAATTCAATATGAAAAAATTCTATTTTATACTACTTTCAGTAATTCTTGTTTCTTGTCAAGACACTGCAAATCAAAATCCTTGGAATGGTGTAGTAACTTCAGATGACGAAAAAACACAAATTGTTCAAAATCTGGCAAAAGCGTACACTGAAGGAAATTTTGAAGCTGCTAATGAGTATTTTACAGAAGATGGTAAGCATTTCTTTAATACTATTGAATATAGTACTCAAGAGATTATTGATGGTTATAATTTTCATTCAGTTCTCTGGGATTCTATTCAACATGTAGATCCTGCAGTATTAACTGTTACTTTTAACAACGGAACAACATATACTAATCAGTGGGCTGATTGGTCTGGTGTTTCAAGAACTACAGGTGAAAAAGCAGAATCAACATTTCATTGCTGGTGGCAATGGGAAAATGATAAAATCATTTCTACAAAGTGTTATATTGACTCACCTCTTATAACCAATGAAATTGCTGTTTACGAAGCCGCAAACAATTAAAACAAAAGCCCTCACAAGAGGGCTTTCTTTTTACAGATAATTCACTTAATAAGCATTTCATATTTTCCAGCTACTTCAATACCTGCAGATTTACCTGTATCATCTAATAATACTATCTTTTTTCTTTTATCGAATAATTCTACCTCGATACTAGCTCTCATACTTTCATCAATTCTACCATCCATAAATCCAGATATAGGAGCAGCAAGTGTAGTTGCTTTTTCTCTATGAGCAAGAATTCTCAGTAAATATGAGCTATTCTCCATTTCAATTTTAACTTTATCGATAGATATTTCACACTTATTTACTTTAGTGCTATTATATGTTGTGAACTCAATTAACTTATCATCAATTAATACACCTGCAATATGACCAATAAAAGAACTTCTCATCCAAGGTATGATTGCAATTGATGATTTTAAAGAAATATTGGAATTTGAAAAATGATTACTCTGCATCCATATATAAGCTTTGGGAAATGAATATCCCCAATCTTTTTCTATGTAACCTTTTCCTTTGTTAAAAGAAATATCTTCATTATTATAGTTTAAAGATCCTAAAATATCATGATTCATACTTACAATACCATGGTAACATTCCATGAATGGGATAAATGAATATGGCCCCATAATCCCGGGTGACAGAAAAGAATTTGACCATGGAGACAAATTTCTAAATTTTAGATCTCCTTTTATTTCTGGTAAATCAAGTGAAATTTCATCTCTACTAAAATAATTCTTACCTATTTTAAGACTATGTCTCCTAGGTGTAGGTTTAAATTCTTCAGCTTTAAATTTATGGTATTTTGCAATATTATTAATGCCATCTAAAACCTGAATGAAGGATTGTTTATTTCCATTTTCATCCATTGCAATGCCTGGTATAATAGCAAAAGCAGAAGTTTGGGACTCATTTACAATTTTGTAATACCATCCTTCAAAAAATTTTTTACTCCTACCCCATCCATGATAAACATGAGGATTCCAAATTGCATGAATTCTATGGAATTGATTCATTTTATATATATTTATGTATACCTCAATTTAATCAAAATGCTAAAAGAAAAAATTCATTCAAGTGTTAAAGTAATAATTTACAGCTTAACCAATTTATTTTTAATACTTGCATGTGAAATTGGAACAAACAATGAATCCTTAAACTTAAGATCAAATTTCTCTAGTGAAGACCCGCTAATAATAATTGATGGACAAGAGGTGATTAATAGAAACATTATCGATAGTTTAAACCCAGAAGAAATTGAGAGCGTGGATGTGCTAAAGGATAGTGCTGCATACATTAAATATGGAGATAAAGGAAAAAATGGAGTAATTGAAATTATTACTAAAAATGAGTAAACTTTTAAATAAAAAACCTGCGCTACTTTTAGTAGATATTCAAAAAGCATTTTTAGACAAGGATTATCCTGGAAATAAAAGAAACAATCTTGACGCGGAGTTAATCTGCGGAAAAATTTTAAAAAAATGGAGAGAGCTTGGTTTGAAAGTAATTCATGTACGACATAGCTCAACTAACCCGGAGTCTATGCTTCATGAATCAAAACCTGGATTTGAATTCAACGATCATGTGAAACCAATAAATGATGAAATGGTACTGACAAAAAAAGTGAACAGTGCATTTATAGGTACTGGTTTAAATGAGATATTAAAAAAATCAAAAATTGAAACTATAGTAATTGTTGGGATGACAACAAATCATTGCATATCAACAACAGTTAGAATGTCCGGTAATCTGGGATATGAAACTTATTTAATCTCAGATTCAACAGCATGCTACAATACTATAGGTTTAGATGGAAAAGAAATTGACTGTAATGTGATATTTAACTCAGCAATGGCAAGCTTGAAAAATGAGTTTGCAGAGATTATAAGTTCAAAAGAACTTTTTAGTTTAGTAACTTAATTTTTAAGATCAATCAAGATCAAGATTTGAGCATTTTGAAAAAGTTGTATCAACAGTATTTCTTGACTTGAACAACCAGCTATCCTTTGCCTTGTAAAAGGTTTCTTTATTAATCTCCTCAGCTATAATTTGAGTACCGTTAGCAAGATTGTATGTTACTCTCAAAGGATTTTTTTGAACAATTTCATATTTAACTTTATGATCCTTCAAATCATAAATTTTTCCATATTTTACATCTGCTTCAACTACTTTAGAGGTGTGCTTTGTAATACTCATTTGATACCATGCATTGAAAATTGTACAAGTTTCAGTATTGTCAACAAAGTACATTACGGTGTGTCCTTTATCTGGGCTAAAGTTTTTCACAAAGGCATATTCTGATGGATCAACTTGATCAATTGATTTGTTTAATGACTCAATAAGATCAACTCTAACAAAGACTTTACCATCTACCTGATCGTAAAATAAAGATATATCCTCTTTTGAACATGATAAGGTAAAAAGAGAGAGAACAATTGTTAAACAAATATTATATAGTTTAGTCATGTTCAAAACTATAAATAAATTAAATTATTATATCTTAACAAAAAGCTAATTAATCATCAAAAACTACTATACATATCTAATAACATTGATGCTTGCAGCAGAATCTATTTATATTCTTCCATATGTATTAGCAAGAGTCTTTAGACCTACATTTCTTGATGTATTTAATTTAACCAATCTTGAATTAGGTGGTTTGTTCTCCATATACGGTGTTGTTGCATTCTTTTCATATTTATATGGAGGTGTTTTAGCAGATAGATATTCACCTAGAAAATTATTATCTATTTCTTTAATCTTTACATCCCTTGGTGGATTAATTATGATGACATACCCTTCATATCTTATTATGCAGTTACTTTTTGCATACTGGGGTTTTACAACAGTATTTATTTTCTGGGCACCAATGCTGAAAGCAACAAGAGCAATTGGAGGTGTCAAAATGCAAGGAAAAACATTTAGCCTTCTTGATGGTGGCAGAGGTGTTGTAGCATCATCTATAGGTTTAATTGGAGTTTTAATTTTTTCAATTTTAATTACAGAAGATGTTTCATCACTTACTTTATCTGAAAAGCAAAAAGTTTTTAAGTATGTAATTGGAGCATCATCATTAATAGTTTTTATAATTGGTATAGTGGTATATGCTTATCTAAAAATTGAATTAAAAGATGATGAGAAAATTGGAAACATTAAAAGTCTTTTGGAACTAGCTAAATTAAAGTCTGTTTGGTTGATTTCGTTTATAATTCTATGTGCGTATATGGGATATAAGATTACAGATATATATTCTCTGTATGCATCTGAGGTTATGTTGTTTGACGAAATAAATGCTGCAAGAATTGGTGCCTTACAACAATACCTTAGACCTATTGTATGTATAAGTGTAGCTTTCTTTACAGATAAAAATGGTAATATAAATAATATCCTAATTGGATTCTTTGTTATGATGCTTGGATCTATTCTATTTGCAAGTGGGTTAATTAAAGTATCTATGAATATTTTGTTTTTTATTTCATTGATTATAGTTGCAACTGGTACCTATGCAATTAGAGGTCTTTATTTCTCTATTCTTAAAGATGGTAAGATTCCTTACATACTATCTGGAACTGCCATCGGTTTAATTTCAATAGTAGGCTATTCTCCTGATATTTTCGCAACACCTTTATATGGATACTTACTTGATAACTATCAAGGCATTTTAGGACATCAATATGTGTATTTAATATTGTTTATATCATCTATTGTTGGAATTTATGTAAGTTTGAAATTCAAAAAACTTAACAACTTATGATGGAATTTATTATATCAAACTGGTGGATAATTTTATTACTTATTCCAATTTTATTAATAGTTTTAAAAAATTCAAAAGCCAATACAAAAAACTATAAAGAATTATTAAACCAAGGTGCAATTATTATTGATGTAAGAACAGAGTCCGAGTATAAATCGGGTCATATAAAGAACTCAATTAATGTCCCCTTAAAAGATTTAACTTATCGAATTAATGAATTTGATAAAAAGGATAATATAGTAACTGTTTGCGCTGCAGGAATGAGAGCTGAATCTGCAAAAAAATTTTTTGAATCAAGAGGCTATAATGTTGCAAATGGAGGCAGATGGACAAACCTTAAGGATTTGACTTAATGAAAAGATATTTTTTATTTTTTTTATTGGCTCTTTCTTGTAACGAGAATGAAATTATTTATTGGGAAAATTATGATGAAATCAATGAAATAATTGAAAATTCTGATCATGAAATTACAAGGATGAGGTATAAAAGAATTCAATCTATCTCAAATGATAAAAATGAGATTTTTAGACCTTTTCACTCTTTTCTTAAATCATACAATATTGAGTTTCATAATTCAATCAAAAAACATATACTAAACAAGAATATATCATACATCCAAAGTAAGATAGATGAAGACTTATTTGGGTATGAAGATCTTGTAAAGTTTTTTATTTATAGAATATATAAATATGAAATGGACAAGGACTTGTACTTGAATTCTGTAATATCTCTTAATCCTGATGTGATTTCACAAGCAAGAGAATTAGATAAAAATAAATCTGATAATCCCTTGTATGGAATTCCAATACTTGTGAAGGATAACATAAATGTTAAAAATATAGTTACATCTGCTGGTGCATCTGTTTTCAAGAATAATTTAGTTAATGATGATGCAACAGTAATAAAAAATTTAAAGAAGAATAATGTATTAATTCTAGGAAAACTAAATATGAGTGAATGGGCTTATTATTTTTGTAGACCCTGTCCAGTAGGTTACAGTTCTCTTGGCGGACAGACTCTTAACCCCTATGGAAGAAAGATTTTTGAGTCAGGAGGATCTAGCTCAGGAAGCGGTGTTTCAGTTGCAGCTAATTTTGCTGTGGCTTCTCTTGGATCCGAAACTTCTGGTTCCATTTTATCACCATCTTCTAGAAATTCTTTAGTTGGTTTAAAACCAACTATTGGGAGTATAAGTAGATCTGGAATTGTTCCTATATCAAGCTTTTTTGATACAAGTGGACCCATGACCACAAACGTTTTTGACAATGCAATTTTATATAATCATATGATAGGGTATGATGAAAATGATAATTCATCATATGAAGCAAATTCAATTAATATAGATGAAATGTTAAATTTTGATACATCTTCAATAAAAATTGGTTATTATGAAAGGTTTTCAGAAGACTCACTTATGAAAATTGCAATTGCTGATTTAATTAAAATAAATGTGGAATTAAAGTCTATCACTCCAAAAAAAATTAACCTACCATATTTTAGGGACATATTAACCTCTGATATGAAAAGAGATCTACCAAAATATATATCAAAATATGGGAGTAAAGACCTGATGGTAAAAAATGTAGATGACATAGTAAAATTTAATGACACAGACAGTATATTATATGCGCCATACAATCAGGTTCTGTTCAATGAGATTCTTAGAGATACTGTATCAGATGTAACTCTAGAAATTATAAAAAAGAAAACAAAAAAAGATGCCTCAAAATATTTAACAGATTTAATGATTGAAAATGATATTGATGTATTTATTTCAGTTGATAATAGCATGGCTGGTATTGCAGCAGCTGCTCATTATCCTGCACTTACTATTCCTATGGGATACAGAAAAAATGGCCAACCGTCTAATTTAACTTTCGTTACATCCTCAAGAAATGAGCAATTACTATATAATATTGGTTTTGCTTACGAGAAGATTTCTAATAAACGATTAATTCCGAAAAATTATAATTAAATTGAAAAAAAAATAATTATGAAAAAGATATTTTTAATTTTTACTTTAACTATATTCCTATACTCTTGCGATACTCAAGTAAGTTCTGAGCCAGCTGAGATAGGATTCACAATACTTCAAGACGGTCAAAGATCTACAATTACTGCTGGGCCTGCATCTGCATCTGAAGTTTGGCTTGAATATATTACAGCTCATAATGAAAGAGACATTGAGAAAATCAAGAGTCTTAATGCTGATGATATTACGGTTTGGGGACCAAGTGGTGAGTTTATTAGTGGAACTGAAGACCACATAGCGTTTCTAGAAAACTGGTTTGAGAATAATAATCCAAGGTGGGCTCCTATGTGGTTTATTAATAATACAGGTGAAAACCCAGAGAACAATCAGGTAAATGATTACGTTACTTCTGGAAATCAACTTACTTTAAATGTTGATGGCCAGGATATTATTGTTTATCAAGTTAATGATGCTGCAATAAAGGATGGTAAAGTACAATTCTTTTATGTTTATCAACAACAAAGGGCTGTTTCCTCAGAAGAATAACAAAAAGGTCTCGAATGAGACCTTTTTTTATTTAACTCTCCCAAAAAAAGTTTTTCTAGATTTCTCAGATAGCGATACTCCAGTTTTTTCGTTATAGTTAAAGGTAACTAGTATCCTCTCTCCTTCCTCAACTGCAGTTACTTGATGTATGGATTTATTTCCTTTAAATATCATTAAGTCTCCTTCAAAACTATCTATTTTGGTTCCTGAAATTTCATTGTCTAATATTTTCTCTACAAGAGCATAGTCCTCTTCACCATCTTTATATCTCATATCGTTAAAGAACTCATATACCCCTCCTTTAGTGCAATTTTTAACTAATAATGTTATTGTGAAATCTGAGTTATCAAAGTGCCAGCCTAAAGCATCACCCTTATCGTAATAATTAATATTAATGGATGATAATGAGTCTTGATATGGATAGAGATTATCTTTACCAAGTAAATCACAAAAAAAACTTTTTAAGAAACTAGAGTCATATAGTCTCTGTAATATTGAATCTTTTGGAATCAGATCATTTGGAATACATTTTTTTGTAGTACTCATTATTCTATTTCGAGGACTCTCTGGAGGAAACTTATCATCATAATCAGAAACATAAACATTATATTCTGATGAACTTTTAAATGAATTAGGTTTTAATTCAGCAGCTTCATTTTGGAGTTTAATTAGTCCTATTGGACTTATGAATGAATCAAAAACTAATATACCCTCTTTATGAAGAATATTAGATAAGGAAGAGCCTTCTTCAAAAAAACTATCATTATACTTTTCCCCAAGTATAGATTTTATATCTAAATCCAACATTTTATTTAACTATATTAGAAACAAATATATCTAAAATGTCAACCAAAATATCTAAAGGTTCAATCATAGCATCATTTATCTATGAAAAATCTAAAAATCTTAAAGGATATGAAGAAATGGATCTGCTTACTATTAGTGAGGTAAAAAAAAATGATGGGTATTTGGGTCATGAATTATTTAACTCAAATGAAAAGAACATCTTTATCTCATATTGGAAAGACATGAAGTCTATTGAGAAATGGAAAAACAATAGCTTACATATAAAAGCAAAAAAGATGGGTCCTGTTTGGTATAAGTCGTACAAGATTCAAATTTCTAACCTTCAAAATGATTACATATTAGAATAAATTAAATTTTATAATTTCTTTAAGATTATACATAGAATTTACTAATTAACTTCGTAGTCTTGACCTAGTCAAGTTAGTTAAAGTAAGACCTCTTTCATTAGAGGTCTTCAACTTTAACAACCTCGCATTATTTACTGCATTTGATAATTTTTCATAAATTGTTATCAACTTAAACCAGTTGAGACAACTTTACCTGACTATATTAATAATTGGATCAATAACTCTGAATATTTTATCGATAATGATGGGATTTGACTTAATAAACAAGTTTATTAACCCAATAATTCTATTTATAATTAGCACAATCTTACTAATTTATGGCGTTTTAAATTTATTATTTAAAAAATGATTAAAACCTATTGTTTAACATTTAGTCTACTGTTTTTAAATTTGTCATTTAGTCAAATATTTTATGATAGTAATGATTTAAAATATTATCTAGACTTTTCAAAAAAAACAGCAAATCTTAAGTTTCAAGATTACG
Source organism: uncultured Bacteroidota bacterium (assembly GCA_902560025.1). Next base: position 29,257 of record CACEKL010000004.1, read on the forward strand.
AAATTAAAGGTCCACTTCAGGAAGTAATATCGCTTTACGGAAATGCATTTACTTTAATCAAAGGAGATAGCATTCATTGGGTTCTTGGACAGAGTGAGAAAAAGAATAAATATTCTTCTTATTTAATAATTAAAGGAGAATATAAGGATATCCTTAGATTAGTAAGAAGAGAGTCTTCTAGTGAGAAGTATGAAGTTCTTGCATCAGATATAATTTATTCTGGTCATTTTTCAGATTTCTTCAATTTTGTAGACGAAAATGATTTTGAGAGAATTGCAAGCAACAGATTAATTGGTGAATATCTAAAAGATTATGGTTTATTAGGTGTATACAACATAAAGATTGTAAGAGATAATGGGATTAATTTTATGGACTTAGATATCAATGGAAAAATAACTTTGAGTGAAAAAGATATTGTTATAGAAACTAGTCTACCAACACTTACAAGACTTGTTGGTTATTATGAATCCGAATTAAATAAGAATTTAGATTTTTTAAAAAAGGGGATTGTTTCAGGAAGAATACTGTATGAAAATAATATGTTTTACTCGCTAAGCATTGAAAAGGACAAAAAGATTGGCACACTTACAACATTAGAATTTGGAACAGATAAAGATGGTAAACAGACAAGCAAAAGAAGTACAACTACATTTGTTATTGTTGACTAATTTAGCAATATGAGAGACTTTTTAAATTACGGAGACTCACTAGACATTAAATTCTTAATAGTCACTGTCATATTTATTATTATTTGGAAACTATTTATTGAAAAGAGAGTAAAAAAATGAAAGACCCTGTAAGATATTTTAGCTCAATTATATTGATAATTCTTCTAATAATGATAGTTATTAATATTATATCAATTTAACATTTAGATAATATAGTCATCCTTGAAACTTATTATATTAAAGATTTAAAATCAATTAACTATGAGAAATATATTTTTATTAATAACTATCATTTCCTTTTCATATACTAACAGTCAAGTTGCTGTTACTAGAGTCCTTGATGTTAAAGAAGGACAAATGGAAAAAATGATGGAAGGTGTTGCTAAAAAAACTAAAATGTTTAATAGTGAACCTGGAGACGCACTGTGGTATACTTTTCAAATTATGAGTGGACCAAATGCACAAAATCTTTGGAGAGTTCAACTTGCAGAAAACATAGCAGAGCTCGACAATGTTGATACTGAAGGAAATGCCTATTGGCAAAAAACTGTTGGTGATCTTCATGAATCTGGTACAGTTAGAAGATGGGGAAAAGCAAACCCTGCTTCGTATGAACCTGAAAGTGATGGGTTAAGACCATTAACAAGAGCTCTTTTCTTTAATTTTAAACCAACCAAAAGTGATGATTTTTGGAATTTTAGAGTAAGATTAGCAAATGCTCATAAAGAAGCTGGAACTTCTGTTAATATGCAAACATGGTGGTGTAGCTCAGGTTGTGACGGTTCTGGTGCAGTTACTTTCTACTATTTTAAAAATTACGAAGATCAAGCAGCTGCAAATCAGGAAATTCAAAAAGCAGTTGAAAAGTATAATGAATTATACGGTAATGATGCATATGAATATGATTTAGAAAAAATGACAGAGTCACTTATGCCAAATGGTCAAAGAATTAGAGATTTAATGTTCTTACCAGAGCTTAGTTCTCCAATTATTAATTAACTAAATATGAAACAAGTAAAAGACCTCTTTTAGAGGTCTTTTTTTTTATATTTATCTAATGCTCAAGATTGCATTTAATCAAAATTATATCCATCCCCTTGAAGAGAATCACAGGTTTCCAATGATTAAGTATGAGCTTATTCCTGAACAGTTAATACGAGAAAATACGTGTTCCGTTGACAATTTTTTTGAGCCTGGAATTATTTCAGATGAAATTGTTCTAAAAACACATGAGAAAGAATACTTCGAAAGATTCAAAAATCTCAAACTTTCAAAAAAAGAGATAAGAGAAATAGGATTTCCTCTCAGCAAAGAACTTGTTGAAAGAGAAATGGTTATAGCTCAAGGCACAATTGAATGTGTTCATTACTCAATTAAACATGGAATATCTATGAATATTGCAGGGGGCACCCATCATGCATTTTACGATCGAGGAGAAGCATTTTGCATGTTAAATGATCAGGCTATTGCCGCTAAATACCTTATTAATAAAAAACTAGCAAAAAAGATTATGATCATTGATCTTGATGTTCATCAAGGAAATGGTACTGCATCAATTTTTAGTACAAATAAAGAAGTATTTACAATATCTTTTCATGGTAAAAAAAACTACCCCTTTAGAAAAGAAAAAAGTGATATTGATGTAGAATTTGATGATGATACAGATGATAAATTTTATATAAATAAGTTAAAGGATATTATACCTAACGCTATTGACAATTTTAAACCAGATTTTATTTTTTACTTATCAGGTGTCGACGTTCTTAATAATGACAAGTTGGGTAGACTTGGTCTATCGATAGATGGATGTAAAGAAAGAGATAAATTTATTTTGGAATTGTGTAAAAAAAAATCAATACCTGTTCAAGTATCTATGGGTGGAGGATATTCAGAGCTTCTAAAAAATATAATTGAGGCACACTCTAATACTTTTAGATTGGCACAAGAAATTTATTTTTAATAAATTAAAATAATAACTATGATTAAAAAATCGCTTTTACTTCTCATCTCAGCTCTTACACTATCTTGTTCAAATTCTATTGAATTAGGTGGGATAGTAGATGAAGTTGAAGTCTTAAGAGATAATTATGGAATAAACCATATCTATGCAAATAACCAAAATGATCTTTTCTTTATGCAAGGGTATTTGGCTGCAAAAGATAGATTATTTCAATTTGAAATATGGAGAAGACAAGCAACAGGGACGGTTTCAGAAATATTTGGTGAAGATGAGCTTGAGAGAGATATAGGAACAAGATTATTCAAGTTTAGAGGAGATATCAAAGATGAATTAAATCATTATCACGAAGATGGTTTTGAAATAGTTTCTTCATTTGTGTCAGGAGTAAATAAATATATTGAAGAAGTTAATGCTAATCATGATTTATTACCGATTGAATTTGATATTTTAGGTATTAAACCAGAGGCTTGGACTAATGAAGTTGTTATCTCAAGGCACCAAGGACTTCTTGGAAATATTGAAGAAGAGTTAAACATAGGTAGAGCAGTTTCTTTAATTGGGGAAGATCTGGTTAAAGATTTATTATGGTTTCACCCTAAAGAGCCATCACTAAAATTACCTGATGATATTACTTATGATGACCTAAAACAGGATATCTTGAGATTATATGATGCATATCGAAACCCTATTGAATTTAAAGAAAAATACATATTAGAAGAATACAGAAATGATGATGAGCTTGCAGATGTTTTTCAAGATGATATAATAAATGATAAATATTCTATAGGAAGTAATAACTGGGCAATATCAGCTGAAAAATCTGAATCAAACTTTCCTATTTTAGCTAATGATCCTCATAGGTCTCTATCAAACCCTTCCTTAAGATATATGGCACATCTTGTAGCACCAGGATGGAACGTCATCGGAGGAGGTGAACCGGAAATACCAGGAATCTCAATTGGACATAATGGCATTGGAGCATGGGGGCTAACAGTTTTTAGAACTGATGCAGAGGACTTATATATTTATGATCTAAACCCTAGAAACTCATACCAATATTTTTATAATGGTCAGTGGAATGAGTTTAAGGTCATAGAGGAGACAATTGAAGTCAAAGGAACTGAGGATGTTAATGTTAATCTTTTTTATTCAGTTCATGGTCCAGTAACCTTTATAGATACTAAGAGAAATAAAGCTTATGCAGTAAAAAATGGATGGTCAGAAATTGGAGGGTCACCATACTTAGCATCTCTTAGAATGGATCAAGCTAAAACTTGGAATGAATTTAGAGAAGCCTGTACTTATTTTAATATTCCAGGGGAGAACATGGTTTGGGCTGATAAATTTGGTGATATCGGATGGCAAGCTGTCGGAATAGCTCCAATTAGAAAAACTCATAGTGGAATGGTTCCTGTTAGTGGTGATGGTAGTAATAAGTGGGAAGGGTATCTACCAATAATTGAAAAACCTAACTTATATAATCCAGAAATAGGTTACATATCTACAGCAAATCAAAATGTAACTCCTGAAGATTATAAGAAATGGGAAGCAATAGGATTTGACTGGGCAGACCCTTACAGAGGTGACAGAATAAATAGAGTTCTTGAGAGTAAAGAGAAATTTAATTTAAAAGAGATGCTTGATCTACAAGTTGATTATTATTCAATTCCTTCTGAACAGATTATAAATCTTTCCTCTGGACTTATCTCTAATAATATTGAATACTTTTCTATGCTTGAGAAATGGGACAAAAAGCTATCTAAATCATCAATAGAGGCTGGAATATATATTGAGTGGCAGAATCAGCTATTTCTTGAAGTAAATAAGAAATTTATTCCCGAAAACGTAAGCAAATACATATACATGCAGCTTTTCAAAGTAATTGAAAGAATTTCTAAAATGAATATTAATGAAAGAAAAGAACTTTTAAACCAAACCTTTAATTCTTCCATAGATAATTTAAAAGAAAAATTTGGAGAAAATCCTGATAATTGGGTTTATGGTCAGGAAAATTTCAAACATGTCAAAATATATCACCCCCTAGAAAAAGTTGTAAATGATTCGATTAAAGACATTATTGAACTAAAATCATACCCAAGAGGAGGTGATGGATATACCCCAGGATCAACTTCTAACTCATTGAATCAAAGGTCAGGAGGTAGTTTTAGAGTAATGATTGATACTGGTAATTGGGATAATAGCTTTGCAACAAATTCTCCAGGTCAATCAGGAGATCCAGATAGTAAATTTTATGATAATTTATACGAAGATTGGGCTAATGATGTATACTTTCCCCTTTTGTTTTCAAAGTCCAAAATTCTTTTAAACCTTAGTGAAAGAACAGTATTTAAACCAAAAAATTAATCTTTATAGATTTTAATTGTAATGTTTCCCTCATTATCAATATGAGCCCTATACATTCCTGCTGTGTTAAATTCCATTGCAACATTTCCATTCTTATCAAGACCAATTACTCCCCCATCTCCTCCTGTTGCTTTAACTTTATCTAGAGATTTTTTTGATGCATCTTTAATGTTTTCATTTTTATAAATCATTTGTGCAGCTATGTCATAAGCAACAACATTTCTTATAAAATGCTCCCCCCATCCTGTTGCAGAAATCCCACAACATTCATTATTTGCATAGTTTCCTGCTCCTATTATAGGCACATCCCCTATTCTACCCCAAATTTTATTTGTGGTACCACCAGTTGAGGTTCCTGCAGATATATTTCCATTTAAATCAATAGCAACTGAACCTACAGTTCCATATTTAAAGTCTTTTATAAATGGATCTTCATATGAGACATTATTTCTATTCTTAAGCCTTCTTAGAGAGTTAAGCCTTCTATCAGTTATAAAGTATGAGTTTGGAACGGTATCAATTCCCTTCTCAATAGCAAAGTCATCAGCACCTTTTGAAGATAGCAAAACATGAGGAGATTTTTCCATTACAGCAATTGCAGCAGATATTGGATTTTTAATATAACTAGATCCTGCTATTGCCCCTGCATTAAGACTCTCACCATCCATAAATGATGCATCAAGACTTACCCTCTCATCATTAGTTAAAACAGCACCAACGCCTGCATTGAAAAGAGGTGAATCTTCCATAACTCTTATTGCTTTTTCTACTGCGTCTTTACTTGATCCACCATTTTTTAAAATTTCATATCCAGCCGTTACAGCTTCTTCTAATTTACTTATATATGAATTCTCTAATTCTTGAGTCATGTTCTCTTTAAGAATAGTTCCAGCTCCACCATGAATTACGATTCCTATTTTATTTTCACTTGACTCAATTGAGCAGGATGTTAATAAAAGAACAAATAGAAATATGAATAGTTTTTTCATAAAAATGTATTTATTCAAAATATACTTATATTATGTTATAAATCAATACAATTATGAAAAACTTTGCTTTAATAATCTCTTTGATATTATTTATAAAATCTAATGCACAGATAGACAATATCGCAGAAAAACTAGGTTATGAAAAAGATGCTAAACTATTAATTATTCATGGAGATGACATAGGGGTATCTCACTCAGTTAATATTGCGTCTTTTGATGGTTATAAGAATAATGCAATTAATTCAGGGAGTGCAATGATTCCATCACCATGGATTAAAGAGGTTGCTGTATTTCACAAAGAAAATCCAAATTATGATATAGGATTACATTTAACATTAACAGCTGAATGGAAAAATTACAAATGGAATGGAGTCTCATCATCCAACGAAATTAGTTCTCTTTTAAATGAAGATAATGAGTTCTATGATAATACAAGTGATGTTAACATCAACGCTAATCCAGAGGAAGTTAGGAAAGAACTTCAAGCACAAATTGATTTTTCTAGACAGATTGGTTTAAATCCTACTCATATTGATACTCATATGGGTGCACTTGCAGTAAATAAAAACCTTTGGAGAGTATATATCGAAGTTGGACATAAAAACAAACTTGTCTCCATGGTAACCAAATCAAGAGCTTTAAATCTATTTGATGATGATTTTCCAATGCCTGATTATATAGTTCCAGTAAATGACATCTACATGCTATACCCAGGAGCAGATAGGACCTTTTTAGAAGCAGCTTTTGGAGAGGATCTTGCAAGTACAGTAATTGTAGAGGATATTTATAAATATGAAGATTGGTATGAATTATATTCAAACAAAATTAAATCTTTACAACCGGGACTAAACGTATTCCTTCTTCATCTGGGGTATGATAACGAGGAACTTAAGGCTGTAACAATAGACCATCCTGAATATGGCTCCCTATGGAGACAACTCGACTATGATGTATTTAACTCTAAAGAGATAAAACAGTTGTTGAAAGATGAAGAGATAAAACTTGTTACATGGGGTGAGATAAGAAATGTTATATATTAAAAATAAAAAACCCTCTTAAAGAGGGTTTTAATTAAGCTTACAATTAGGATTTAAAAACTACCATATCTCTTTACAACCCAGAGTGTATAATTTCTCATATCCTCAACTTTACCTCTGTTGTTAAAATATGCTTGCCACTCTTTTGAATATGATTCATTTTTAGATTTCTGAATCATTAAATCTTGCCAATTTTTAGCACCAACACTGACCCAATGAGAAGCACCATTTCCTCCTATTGAAAAATCTCCAAGAGCAACTGGTCTACCCTCTCTAACATCAGAAAGTTGATTGACAATTTTATCATGAGCAGATTTAAAGGCAGCAGCGTCATCTACATCTATTTCATAAATTTGATAGTAGTCATACTCACTTATAGCGCCCCCATCATAACTTAAAATGTTACCAGAAGCAGATCTTTTCCACTCGAAGTGGTCTTGAGCTCTTGACCAGAATAACTGAAATTCATTTGGTTCCCATTCATCAACAGTTCCCCAATTAGACGGATCTCCTATAAAAACAATTCTGTGTGAAGCATATCCGTCGATGTCTCCGACATGTATCGCTTCTATTTGAACTCCACCTGATTTAAACTCTTTATCGCCAAAAGTGTCATCAAAAAGTTTCAAAAGAGCTTGTTCTCCTCCCTTTTCAACCTGAATATTAAAAACACTAAATGATTGAGCGCTAAGTAAGTTTATAAATAATAAAGTTGTTAATAATAATAAATATTTTTTCATAATTTATATAGTTAATTGTTATATTTAATGTAGTAAAAATTAACCCTAAATTAAAAAAATGGACAAAAATATTTCAAAAGTAAGAGCTCACGACGCATTAGTAGGTTTATTATATCTATCAGGTGTAGGTTTAAGTTATTTAACTGGTGATTTTAATTTTCTATGGATAGTAATTGGTGTAGGATTTCTACAAATTATAAGCCCATTTACTAAGTTTTGCCCAGTATATTTTATACTGAACAAAATGATGCCAGATTCTGATCCAATTCAAAACGGAAAATAGTTTTTTCAGACATATATTCTTTACATTTGCGCTTTAATGAAAATTAATTTTAGCAAGTACAACGGCGCTGGTAATGACTTTATTATCATTGATGATAGAGATAATAATATTCATCTAACAAAATCTGATATCAATAACCTTTGCAATAGGAATATTGGTATAGGAGGTGATGGATTGATAATAATAAAAAAATCAACTAAAACAGATTTTGAGATTCTTCATTATACGTCAGATGGTAATCTAGGATCTCTTTGTGGAAATGGATCTAGATGTGCAATTCTATATGCTTTCAGAAATAATATAATTAATAAACATACCGTTTTCGAAGCTTTCGATGGAATTCATAAAGCTGAAATAATTAATGATGAATTAATTACCATGCAAATGAAGTTAAATTCTAGAATCGTTGAAAATGAATATGGAATATGGGTAGATACAGGATCTCCTCACCTTGTTGTTGAAACAACCAATACAGATGAACTAGATGTAAAGAGTAAAGGGAGATCTATTAGATATAACGATTATTATAAACAAGAAGGTGTCAATGTCAATTTTGTTGAACGCGTTTCAGACGAAGTTTTTAAAATAAGAACTTATGAGAGAGGAGTTGAAGATGAAACAAGAGCATGTGGAACTGGATCAACTGCATCAGCTATTTGCATGAACTATCTTGGAAAAACTAGCAGCAATAAAATAAAAATGAAATGTTTAGGTGGGGATTTACAAGTAAAGTTTTTAAAAAGAAGTAAAACATATTCAGAAATCAGTATAACAGGACCAGCTAAATTAGTCTATGAAGGTACTATAGGTATTTAGAAAACAAAATTACACAGAAGAACTCCGATTAAAATACCTTCTAACCATGTAAGAATTAAGATTTGATATTTAGTAAGGTTAAACTCTTTTGAAACCTTATCAATCATTTCCTCATGCCACTTAAAAAACTTATTCATTTTTAAATTTAGTTAATTTTTGAATGCCAATATGCTATTAAAATAAATAGTCCCTGAAAAGGCAGTCTATATATTGATTGAGTTTTTGTTATACCAAGTATAGATTGTGACAATTCACTTTGAACTAAATGAATATTTGCAGGAAATACAAGTACTAAAAGAATAATGAGCCCAATAGCACCCGTTTTTCTTGTTTTTTTTGATAATAACATTAGTCCTAAAACAACTTCAGCAACACCAGATAAATAGACAAATTCAAGATGAAAAGTTAAGTAATTAGGCATTATAGCAAGAAAAAAATCAGGATCAATAAAATGTCTTACACCGACATATGCATATGCGATTGACATAAAGTAAATTGTAATGAGCTTAAAGTATCTCATTAACCTTAAACTATTAAACTAATATTTGTTGAAAATAACTTTACCGATATTGAAAGTAGAATAATTCCAAAAACTCTTCTAATAATAGCAATTCCATTTTTTCCTAAAAGCCTTTCAATTCTAGTCGAAGATTTCAATATTATATATACAAAAACTGAATTTATGATAATTGCGATTATTACATTTATAAGTTCATACTCCGCTCTAAGAGACAACAGGGTTGTTAAAGTACCTGCTCCAGCAATTATTGGAAATGCAATTGGAACTATTGATGCAGTTTCAGGTTCATCGCCCTGAAAAATAGTGACACCAAGGACCATTTCAAGTGCAATAAAAAAGATAACGATCGAACCAGCAACTGCAAATGAATTAATATCAATTCCAATTAAGTTTAGAATTTCTTCACCAAGAAATAGAAATCCAATCATGATTATCATTGATACTATAGTTGCTTTCTCTGACTCTATCTTTCCAACCTTTTCTCTTAATGAGATAACTATAGGAGTAGCACCAATTATATCAATAATAGCAAAAAGAATCATACTGGCTGTAAAGATCTCTTTAAAGTCCATAGTTTTTTTTTGTAAAGATAATCATAAGGAAAATAGATCTATATTATAGTGATAAAGAAAGTATTCACTAATAATCTCTGAAAAAGCAATTGCGAACAAGTTTCTTGATGAAGAGGTATCTCTTAAACCAGGATAAGGGAATTCAAGTTGAATAGCACTAAAATTAAAGTTTTTATTAGTCCCGTAAAGAAAGGTGTTGAATCCACCACTGAAGTACCTCATACCCTCAGGACCAGGACTCTCTGAGCTAGGTAGTGCTGTATAATTATTTCTCTCAAAAATTGAACCTAAGCTATTTGGACCTCTAATTAAATTTGATAGAGATTTGTCAGAAGAGTTAATCATACTATATATACTTGTCTCATCTATATTTATATTTTGGTCTAAGTATCCGTCTGAGCTATCAAGCTCACTTCCTGATAGAAGGTAACCAATCCATGTTCTAAGATCTACAAAACCATCTGGATTGGCACCATGACCATGAATATCAAAAAGCAGACCTGTATTAAAATTTTTAATTATTTCGTCTCTTGCGGAACTTATATAATAGTGAAATTCATCAAAAGCTCTTTCTGCGAAAATATTACCCTGAGCAGCTTCAGTTTTGTCTCTATTTGCATCTAGTTTTGTCCTCTTGAGATTATTTACAACTATATATGGTCTGATACTATAATTTGAGAATAAATAGTTACTGATAGCCATACCTAGTTCAATTGTATTTGAGTCTGTAACTGTTACTCCATAGGTTCTATTTGAGATCTCGGATGGCGATATATCTCCCCCATGGGGTATACTAAGAATTATTGGAATATTACCAGGATAATAAGTTGTATATGAATTTCTTCCATTATAACTCTGGCCAAATATATAAGGTGCATCACTTCCCAATTCTTCAAATTCATAATTATCAATTTCTTGATTTTGAACTTGTTCTTTTGAAGAGTCTTTACTACAAAATGTTAATGAAAGCAAAAGAAAAAGGCAAATTTTTAGAGATCTGGTTTTCATTCATACTTAATTTATAACATTTAAAATTATGTTAAAAGATTTATTAAATAAAAGTTAAACAAGTTTTCATTAACCAGATTTATCTAAAAAAATAGAATTTTTGCCCTTCATTTTAATTAAGTAAAACATGTTAATTAATTTTTTTAAATATTCGTTTTTAAGTCTTGTACTTACATCTAACATTAGTGAGATGAATATCGTAGAAACAGCTGTTTCTAACGAAAACTTCTCTACTCTTGTTGCTGCAGTTCAAGCAGGTGAATTAGTTGATGCTCTTTCTTCAGAAGGACCATTTACAGTATTTGCACCTACTAATGATGGTTTCAATAATTTACCTGAAGGTACTTTAGAGACTTTATTAAAGCCAGAAAATAAGGAGACTTTACAGTCTATTCTTACATACCACGTTGTTGCTGGAAAATTTATGGCATCTGATGTTGTAAATGCAATCAATGATAATGGTGGACAGTTTTCTGTCACAACTTTACAAGGTAACGATCTAACCCTTAAATTATGGGAAGGTGATGTATATGTAAAAGATGCTAAGGGTAACAAAGCTAAAGTTATAATTACAGATGTAGAAACTTCTAACGGAGTTATACATGCTATAAACAATGTAGTACTTCCAGAATAATTGAGTGTAATTATTTTGTTTGGATGAAAGAGCTCCACGGAGCTCTTTCTTTACTACAATAAAAAAGGCTCCATTTGGAGCCTTTTTCTTTTTAATATTATTTGAGATTTTAAAAATACATTCTCTCTAATGTAGTTCTAGTTCTTCCGTTATACTCTCTTAAGCTTTTGTCTCTCATTTTAGAGTCTGTAGCTTGTTGTTCCCAGCCAAACATCTCATTATAGTCTTCTTCCCAAGTAGTTTCAATATCAGACCACTCTCTTCCATACTCATCAAAACCAGAAAAAATAACCATTATGTTCATGTCTGAGCCAGATACTGGAGTAAATACTCTTCTAAATGCATTTGGGTTTCTTTTTTCAAGAACTTTACCAGTTCGATAAATATATCTCGCAACATTGTCCCCCATTCCTGGTTTATATCTTAAAATAGTTTTGTGAAGATATCTTGGAGGCTCAGGTTGATCACCAATTGTAGCCCACTCTTCCCATTTCCATCTTTGCTGTCCACCAACAGGATCAGCATAAGGAGAGACATTCTCAGCCCAATATTCAAGTTCATCGGATCTGTCAATATCATAACTTTTATTTGACTGACCAACTAGATATCTTTCGTAAACACCAGCATTATTACCAGTGAGGACTTTATAAGTGAAAATTATACTACCTGCCTCTTTATTAAACTTTTTAGTTTTTTTCTCAGCAGCAGCTTCAAATTTATCTACCATACCATCTTTTGCTTTATAAACAAAAGTTGTCATATATGTATCGTTAGGATTATTTTGAGAAAACCCTATAGAAGTAACAAGTAATGCTACTAATAAAGTAATTTTTGATTTCATATTAATTGAATTTTGATTAATAGTCCAATATAATAAATGGAATGAACTTTTATATTAAGAATGTGTTATCTTCTTTTTTTAAATAGAAATCTTAATGCCAAAACAATAAACACTACCATAAAAATTATTCTCAAGAACTCTGTTTCATTCATTTTAAGGGCATTATTGTATACTAAATCTATGAAATTTGATTAAATATGATTAAATTAAAGTATGGAATCTTTAATTTTCTTTACCGGATTCATAGTATTTGTCCTAATGATAATAGCAATTTTAGTTAGAGAAACTATCTAATTTTTTATTTTAGGTATTAAATATTCTAATACAAAAAAAACCAAACAGCATATACCTACTGCTATAAGATATCCACTGTCATCGGTTGTGTCAATAAAGCTATCAAATATCATTGATGATAGCACTAATCCAGTAAATAGTATAAAGTAAAAGAGGGCTTTTTTTATTAATTCTTTAAAAAATTTCATTCCTAATATTAAAGTTAAACTATATAAGTATATTTAAGAATAAATTACACGCAAATGAAAAAACTATTTTTATTATTATTTAGCACTTCACTAGTATCATGTCTTTCAATTAGTCTAACTATAGATGAAGAGGCTGCAAAAAGTATTGCAGAAGCAATTAAGGAATCTAACAATAATGTTCATATCATGAAACTAAGTGATAGTGAATCCACAGATATTGAATGGGTAGATGACAATGATAAGAAAATCAGAAAAGTTATGATCAGAGGTCAAAGATTTGGTGTGGGTCCAAATGCTGCTGATTATATGGATGATATTCCTGAGAACATTAAAAAGAGAATCCGAAGAGCTGAACAAAAAGGTATTGATATTAAGATTGATACAATAATATCAAAAGATGGAACAAAAAAGGAAATCAAAATTGAAGTAAAAACTGATAATAATTAATTTACTTGAATAGATTTTATCAGATATTATTTATTGGGATAGCATTATTTGCAACTGGTTGTTCCTCTAACTATAATTACGATAATATAGATTATTCTAGAATTGATATAATTGGCCTGGATGACTCAACATTAACTGATATAATCAATGTTTACAAAGATTCTATTGATTTGAAGCTTGATAATGTAATTGGTTTTTCAAAAGGACTATATACTAAAGATGATTATTCTAAGATTAAGTTTAATTCTTCATTAGGAAATTTAATTGCAGATATTATTTATAAACAAGCAGACTCAGTTTTTTACAAAAGTTTTGGAAACAATATTGACTTTGTACTTCAAAACCATGGAGGAATTAGATCTTCATTACTTGAGGGAGAGATAAAACTAACTGATGCGTATAAAATATTACCTTTTGAAAATGAAATAGTTGTATTAGAGATATCAAAGGAAGTGTTCGATGAAATGGTCTTGTTTTTAAGCAATGAAAAGTTTCCACACCCAATATCCGGTTTCAGTATAATGAATGATAAAGCTTTAATTGATAAAGAAAAATCTTTAAATGATAAGTTTTTTCTTGCCACAAATGACTATTTATTATCTGGTGGTGATAATATGTTTTTTTTAGAAAGAAACTCAAGAGTATTCAATCTCGGATATTCCTTAAGAGATGCGTTTATTGATTATACGAGTAATGAAGAGGATTTAGAATCAAAAGTTGATAATAGGTTTATAAGAAATGAATAGACGAAAGTTTATATATAACTCCAGTATTGCATCATTATCAGTTCTAGGTCTAAACTCTTGTACCCAATTTTTTAGAGATGTAAAAATTACAATTCTTCATTCTAATGATGTTCATAGTCAAATTGAACCTTTTCCTTTAAACCATAATAGATTTCCTGGTAGAGGTGGTTTTGCGAGAAGAGCAAGTATATTTAATGAAATTAGATCGGTTAATCCCAATACTTTAATTTTTGATGCGGGCGATATTTTTCAAGGAACTCCTTACTTTAATTTCTTTCAAGGAGAACTAGAACTAAAGCTAATGAAAGAAATGGGTTATAATGCTGCCACAATTGGGAATCATGAGTTTGATGCTGGATTAGATACTCTAAAAAGGAATATTTTAAGCACAAATTTCCAATTTATTATATCAAACTATGATTTTGTAAATACTGAATTAGAGGGATTAACAACTCCGTATAAAATATACAAAAAAGAAGGTGTTAAAATAGGTGTGTTTGGATTAGGTATTGAGCTTAGAGGACTTGTTAACCCTATTCTTTATAAAGAAACTAAATATTATGACCCAATTGAAATCTCAGACGAAATGGTAAAAATTTTAAAGGATCAAAAAAAATGTGATCTAATCATTTGTGTTTCCCATTTGGGTCATGAATATAATTCTAATAAAATAAGTGACAGTAAGTTAGCACAGTTAACAAGTGATATAGATTTAATCATTGGTGGGCACACTCATACGTTTTTAAAAGAACCACTTATTACAAAAAATAAGAAAAACAAAAATGTAATTATTAATCAGGTTGGTTCAGGTGGAGTTTACTTAGGCAGAATTGACTTTAATTTTACAAATTCAAGTAAAGTTGATACCAATTCTTTACTTGAAGTATAATTTGTAATAAATTATATATCAGCTATTTACTATTTGTTTACAATAATTGTTGTAGGAGTATATAGGCCAAATGAAAAAATAGTAAATACCCCGTCAAAAAAGGATTGTTTTACAACAATACTATAATTAATTTCATCATTAATTTCATTAATTACAGGTGTTTTGTTTGAAATAAATCCTCCAATAAAATTATGTTGTTTTAAAACTTTAGAATAACCCTCTGAAGGGCCTTCACCAAATGTAAAAGTATGCACATTACAAGAGACTGTTAAAACAAACAGAGTTAATAAAAGTATTAGTTTTATTCTTGACATATAATTATAAATTTAGGTAATTTTACACAATGAAAAGTATACTCCAGATATCCGGAATGACATGTGAAGGATGTAGGTTATCAGTAGAGGATAAGCTAAGCACATTAAATGGAGTAGACAATGTTCATGTAGACCTAACTAGAGGACAAGCAGTAATTTACTCCAAGAATCCAGTAAACTTGTCACTAATCAAAGAAACTTTGCCCCCAAAATACAGTTTAATTAACGTCGAAGATGTCAATCTTGATACTCATGGTGACATAACTATAAAAGCAAGTAAGATTCATCAACTTAAGCCTTTGTTTATAATTCTTGGGTATATATTCATTGCTAGCATATTATTAAATTATAAAAACTGGAATTCAAGTAATGCAATGCTAGATTTTATGGGTCTTTTCTATATTATTTTTAGTTTTTTTAAAATTCTTGATGTTAAAGGATTTTCAATGTCATTTAGGATGTATGATCCTCTTGCAAAACAAGCTCCAATTTATGGTTATATATACCCATTTATAGAAGTAATATTAGGCTTGATGTTTTTAATCAGGTATGAAGTAAACATTGCCTTAATACTAACTCTTATAGTTTTAGGCATTACAACTATTGGCGTGACTCAAACGCTATTAAACAAAAGAAGTATAAAATGTGCTTGTCTTGGAACTACACTAAACCTTCCTATGACTGAAGCAACTTTTATTGAAAATGCGCTAATGATAATAATGGCTTTTTCTCTGATATTTTCATAAAAAAAGACCCCATTAAGAGGTCTTTTTATAATTTAAATTAAATTGAGATTAATCTACTGCCCACATTACATCTCTAACAATGATTCTTGCAGTAAATCCATTAGGATTAATATCAGCCATTTTTGAATTTCTTACTTGTGGTTGAGAAAATTCACCATTCATAAATTTAATAGCATCAGCAACACTTTCAAATGAGTCCCATGTCATAACCGTTGAGTATTGTTGTTCTATATTATTTAATTTTTGACCAACTCCCCAGTTAGTTCTTCCACCCATATCTTTTTCAAAGGCTGGACCCCAAAGTTTTTGATTTTCATCAATAAATGCAGCAAGATTTGCTGGTCTAGCAAAATTCCATACGGCAGCGTTTCCAGTTCCTTGAATAGAAGCCTTCACATTCCAATGGGTAACACCCATTCCTACATATAAATGGTTAGTTGAAATGTCTTGAGGATCAATACCTAAGATTGACTTTGGATCCCATACGGAAACATCAGCCATTTGCTCAGCTGTTTCATAAACATTAATAAAGGCATAATTCCAAGTATCTGTTCCACCACCTACTCTAGATACTAAACCCCAATTAAGTTGTTTACCATTTTCAATATTGTGTTTAGCTACTTTTGACCAGTAAGTTGTTTCAAGTCTTTCAAACTCCGCAACATTCTCTTGAGGAACATTAACAAAAGTAATTGAGTAATACTGAGCATTTAGAAACAACCCAGCAGTTAAAAATAAAATTGTAATAAAATTTTTCATAGTTAATTTATAATTTGTTTAAGTTTAAATTTATAAATCATTTGTTAATTGAATGTTATCTATGAATTTTTTTAGACCATTTTTAATTTTAGTATTTATTATGATGCTGTTTTCTATTTTCCTAAGCTTATTCTAATGACTGAGGAGTTCTTTTTTCAATGCCCTTATTGCTGGGAAGAAATATCAATGATATTTGATAAATCACTTTATGAAGACTCTTATATTGAAGATTGTGAGGTTTGTTGTAATCCAATAGAGATAAAATATCAATCTGATGGTAATGATATAACAAATTTTTCTGCTATCTCAATTGAACAATAATCTAAATACTTTATTTTTAACATTCATAAAATATATATGAGAAAAGAAGAGATAATAAATATTCAAAAGGAATGGGCCTCAGGAATAATCAAAATGGGGAGACTATCTAATGATAGAGAATCTCTAGAGTCATTTACTAGCGATTTTTTAGATAAAATTTATGACTTTCAGAATCAGGTACTTTTTAAACCTACCAAAGCTGCCAATGAACAGTTCAGAAACACAAAAGATTCTGCTTTTTCCTACTTTATTGCAGGTGATAGTAGAGTTTGTGAAGAAGATAATGGTTTTGCTTTATCAAACTGGTCAGAAATACTTTTTGATAACTCAAACATTATTATCAATGAAGATATCGCAATTGCAATGGGTAATTATACTTTTAAAAATGAAACAAGCAACATTAAAGTAGAATATTCTTTTGTCTATAAAAAATATGGTGATGAAATAAAGGTTATCCTTCACCATTCATCACTTCCTTACAAAATATGAATCTTTCAAGAATAATTTCAGGAACTATGAACTGGGGATCCTGGGGAGCTAATTACTCATCCAAGGAAATCTCAGAATTAATTAGGTGTGCATATGAAAATGGAATTAATTCATTTGACCATGCAGATATTTACGGAGGCTATACTACTGAAGAAGCATTTGGAAAAGCTTTTAAATTATCTGGAATAGAACGTGAAAAAGTCATTTTTATTTCAAAATGTGGTATTATGTATCCCTGCGAAAAGCTTCAAATTGATGTGAAACACTATGATTATTCCAAAAGCCATATAATTAAGTCTGTTGAAAACTCACTAAATAACCTAAATACTGATTATCTTGATTACCTATTACTGCATAGGCCAAGTCCAATAATGAATATTAATGAAATTGGTGATACTATAGATTACCTGATGGACAAAAAAATGATTAAATCATTTGGAGTATCCAACTTCACAGTTTCTCAGATGTCGCTGATCGAAAAACATTTAAAAATATCATTTAATCAAATTAATTTTTCTTTAACTAACTATGAACCCATGTTTGATGGAACACTTGATTATATGCAAATAAATAATATTAAACCAATGGCATATAGCCCTCTTGGCAACTTTTTTTCATCAGATAACAAGCTTTTAATTGAGAAAATTGAGAAAATGTGCTCTAAATATTCATGTAGTCAAGATGAAATCTTAATAAGCTGGATACTTAAACATGAATCAAAAATTTACCCAGTAATTGGAACTACAAAAAAAGATAGAATAATAAGGTCATCTAAGGTTGAAGATATTGAAATTGAATTAATAGACTGGTTTGAACTGTTAGAAGCAAGTATGGGTAAAAGATTGCCTTAAAAGTTGTTTATTTGACCATCCATCCAATTTAATCTTTGCGATATCCATCCTTTAAGAAAATCAATTTCTGAATCATGTGTTGCTCCTATAAAGTAATTTGGCCATACATATTGTCCAAGAATTGGCCATTTATAAAAATTCTGCCTAATTGCGTTATTTGAATTAAGATATTCAACATAAGAATCAATTTGGCTTTCAATAGAGACATCACTTAATGTTGTTGATCTATATAATTGCCATTTATCCTTAAGTCTTTGCTTGAAATATACACTTTCCATAAGTCTTCTCCACCAAAATGGAACCTGCCAAATATCACCAGGACAAATAGAATTAAAGTTATAAAGCCAACCTTGAGTATTAGCCGCATCACAATAATCAGCATTCCCAAAAGCAAGATTAAAATCCCATATAGGACCCATCTTAATTTTTTGATCTATATCTACATTAATAAATGTGCTAAGCCTATATCCGTCAATGTTCTTTGTAATCTCGTTAATTATAAAGAAATCAATAAATGAATCAACATCAATTATTGACTGGTAGCCTGTATCAGCATTATCAAAATTGTCAGATGCTAAAACTGTTTCAAATTGATTAATAATTGATGAAATATGATCTTTCTGATTATTGAAAATATCTTTTGGTTTTGGATAGTGATATATAAAATATATTGGTGAGTCATCTGAAAGGTATCCGTTTTCATCATATGTAGATCTAAATGAAAATGAATCATCATAACATGTATTACAAGCTTCACCATCACCTGTTGGTTTATCAATTTTGATTATATAACCACCATTAACACTATCACCTTCAAGCTTTGTAATATTAACTCTATTCTCGTCTCTTTTAATTTTTTCCATCAAAACATAAAGTCCATTGTAATCATTATTGATATACAGATCATAAAACTTTACTTTACTTGCCTTGTATCCAATTGAGTTCGATAGATCAAAAGTTAATTTATTTCTAATTAGAGATTTATCCGAATATGGTCCATAAAGAATCCAGTCCTCTTCAGCAGGAAACCCCCCAAGATTAACATCTATATCATCTTGCCAATCTGAACTTCTTGTCTCAAAGCCATATGATTTTTTTGGAAACATTTGAGATGAACTTCCTCTAATTTCTATACCTATCTTATATTTAATCTCTTCATTGTCTTCAACAACACTTAGATCAGCATTTATCTTTGGCTCGTCAATGATTTCTTGCCCGTTAGTCGAAATGAACATTCTGGGGAAGTTATTTTCTTCTTGCTCGTTATCATAAAATGTAATTACTTCAGACTCAATATTTGTTAAATCAAGCTTCTCAGGACCGCTACAGGAGATTAAAAATAAACTTAGTGTAGAAAAAAAACTATATTTAATTAGATTGGAATAACTCATCATAAGTGTCTTCTATAAAATTTGCTAACTCAAAATCTAGAACTGTAATTCCTCCAACGCTATGGGTTGACAACTCAAATTCAATGGTATCGTAGTCAATTATCATCTTTGGGTGATGATTAATTTGTTCTGATTTGTCAGATACCAAATTTGAAAAGCTCATAACATCCATAAAAGAGTTTAGTTTATAAACTCTAGACAATAAACTATCATTGAGGTTCCAATTATTTAGTTTAATTAGTTCAGCTTCAATTTGGGTAGCAGTTAGTTTGTCCAAGCTATTTTGAATTTAGATATTTCCAAATATAATATATAGGTATTAATATTACAGCAAAGATTATTGCATAAAAAAGGAAATATGCAATCAATATTAATATAAAACACACGAATATAATTCTAATGATAATAGACAATAATGGATTAGACATTATATCATAGTAAGCATTAATCACTAAGTCCTTTAACTTTTCCATTAGGGTAAAATTAATACATTATGAGTAAAAATAACCTTCCTCTATGGATTTCCATAAAAGAAGTGAGGCAACAGTTTTATATGGTGACCAAGAGTCAATTAATTTGTCAAGATCATTTGTTTGTTTTAAATCAATATTATAATTTCTTTTTATACTATTCATAAGTGCAAGATCACCTTTAGAAAAGATGTCAATTCTAAGAAGCACAAACATTAGAAACATTTCTGATGACCACAAACCGATACCCTTTATTTTTGTTAACTCTGTAATCACATTCTCACTAGTGGCAGATTTGAAGTCAAAACTTGAGGAATCAAAATATTCGTAGACGTTCTTTATGTATTCTGCTTTTCTATATGAGACACCTACTGATTTCAGTTCGTTTAAATCAATATTAAGAACCTCATTATTACTTAAGTTGGTAATTTTCAATTTAAATCTCTCTTTAATCTTAATTGCAGCTTTAAAACTGACTTGTTGTTCGATTATTAGATAAGAAAGTGCTTTTGCAAAATTATCATCTTGCCTTTCGTTAATATCAATTTCATTTGAGAATCTATCGATAAGAAATTTTAAACATTCATCTTTAGAGAGGAAACTATAAGCTTTTTTTAACGTTTGAGGGTTGAGTTCCATATTCAAAAAAAAACGATATTTGCATTATGAAAAAAATAATTTTAACATTATCACTTCTTCTTTTTGCTTGTAACCAAGATACAAAAGAAAAACTTGTAGTATATCAATCTCCAACATGTGGATGTTGTTCAGGATGGGTAGCAAATATGGAACAAAATGGTTTTAATGTAGAAGCCATTAAGACAAATGACATGTATAACACTAAAGTTAATGCCGGTATTGATATGAGCTTATCATCATGCCACACTGGTTTTATTTCAGGTTATTTTATTGAAGGTCACGTTCCTCATGATGCAATAACTAAGCTATTATCTGAAAAGCCTGATATCAAAGGTATTACAGTTCCTGGAATGCCTGCTGGTATTAATGTTCCAGGAATGGAAGTATCTGATGAAAGAGCAAAGTTTGATGTACTTGCAGTAAATAATGATGGATCAACTTTTATCTGGAAACAGTACGAATAAAGTGAGATTTTTTTATTTAGCAACTTTATCACTGATTATTTTCTCTTGTAGTAAAAAAGAAAGATGCTATACCATTGAGGGAAAAGAGATTATTAATGGCGAATTCTACTTTCTATTAGATAATGACATGGACTATCAAACTTCAAACAACACTTTAAGTAGTGGTGTTCCTGATCCTTATGGAACAGGTAAGGTGGATGAAGAAACATATAATTCAGTTGCAGTTGGAGATAAATATTGCTTGTAAAGAAAAAACCTGCCTAAAAAACCATAAAAAGGCAGGTTTGCAAATCAGATACTACATTTAAGTAGCGAACATAAACTAGGTTAATTGTACACGATTGTGTATAATTCTGCGTTAAATTTACAAGTAGAAAGAAGTTAACTAGAAAAGAGAGTAATAAATTTTCATAGATTTATGAAATCAAAAAAAAAATATTAGATTTTTTGATAAATTAATTTTTAAAATGGGAAAAAATAAGAATTTGAAAACTTACAGCTTCTTTAACTTAAAATTATATAGTTTATTTTTATGTCTTATATATTCATGTAATTCAGGTGTGACATCAGAGAGCATTAATAAAAATCAACTTGGTAAGGAAACAAGTCTTTACTTAAAACAACACTCTGAGAATCCTATAAATTGGCAAAGATGGTCAAACTCTTTATTTGACGTCTCTAAAGACCTGGATAAGCTTCTTGTTATAAGTATTGGTTACTCTAGCTGTCATTGGTGTCATGTGATGGAAGAAGAAACTTTTGCAAATGACTCAATTGCAAAAGTAATGAATGAGAACTTCATTAATGTTAAAGTTGATAGAGAAGAAAATCCAGATGTAGATCAAGTCTATATGACTGCATCCCAGCTAATGACAGGAATGGGTGGATGGCCGCTTAATGTTATTACATTACCTGACGGAAGCCCAATATATGCAGGAACTTACCACACTACTGCTCAATGGGATGATATTTTGAAAAGGATTATTAGATTAAAGAGAGACAATTACGATGGTCTAAAAGAGATAGCTAATAATGTTAAAGAAGGTGTGACAGACATAAATACAATAAAAAAGCAGGAAGAAGTTTCAGTATTTGATAGTCAATATCTTGACAATAATTTAAATAGTTGGAGAGAAAAATGGGACTTGGTTAATGGTGGAGATATAGCACAACAGAAATTTGTTTCACCATCGAAATATTTATTTCTCCTCAATTATGGTAGGTTATATAAAGACAAAGGTGTTTTAGATCATGTTGAAAATACTCTTGACATTATTGCATACAGTGGTTTAAATGATTTTGTTGAAGGAGGGTTTTATAGGTATACAGTTGAGGATGAATGGAAGATACCACACTTTGAAAAAATGCTATATGATCAAGCTCAAATGATAAGCCTTTATTCCAAGGCATATAAAATATTTAAAAAAGAATCATACAAAGATGTTGTCTATAAAACAATTTCTTTCCTTCAGTCTAAATTATCAACTAAAAACAATCTATTTTTCGCAGCAATGGATGCAGATACAGATGGCGAAGAGGGAAAGTACTATTCATTTCAAAAAGAAGAACTAGAAAAGATTTCAGGTAGTACAGATTTTGAATTATTTACAAGCTACTATAACATTGAACTCAGTAATCCATGGGAAGATGATAAATATTTACTTCTTCCAAATGAATATTCACTAGAAGATGATTGGATTAACTTAAATAATATTAGCACAAGCGAGCTTGATGATTTTAAATCTGAGTGGATAAAAAATATTTTAGAGATTAAATCAAAAAGAACTAAACCAAGAATCGATGATAAAATAATTATATCCTGGAATTCTCTTGCTATAATTGGCTTAATTGATGCTTATGAAGCTTTTAAAGATGATGATTTTTTGAATCTAGCTGTTAATATGTTTGATGAGCTTGAAAAAAATTCTTTCAGAAAAAATAAACTAATACATACTTATAAAGAGAATCAGTATCAAGAAGGAGTACTTGAAGACTATGCATATTTTTCAAAAGCCTCTATGAAACTTTTTCAAGCTACAGGACTCGAATCTTATTTTAATTTTTCAAAAAAAATAACTGATCAAGCACTAGAAATATATAAAGACAATAATTCTGATCTTTTATTTTACAGCAACAATGAAGAGCTCTTTTCAAAAGTAATATCAATTGATGACGGAGTAATACCCTCCCCTAACTCAATAATTGCTGAGCAACTTTATAATATTGGACATGTAATATTTGATGATTATTATCTGGATTTATCTGACAAGATGGTATCATCTGTAAAAGATATTATTGACGGTAACATTAACTCCTATTCTGTTTGGGCAAATAATATCCTAAATAGAGTTGAGTCTTTCTATGAAATTGCTGTAATTGGTCCAAATGCGAAAGATGTAACAGATAATATTTCAAAGACTTTTATTCCTAATACTATAGTAGTTCAATCAAATATTGAAAGTGAAATTCCTTTATTCATTGATAGATATTTTGAGGATGAAACCTATATTTATGTATGTCAAAACAAAACTTGTCAAAGGCCAGAGACCAATATAAAGCTTGCACTTGATCAAGTTCCGTATATCTATTAATATGAAAAAAATTAACTATATCTCAGTTCTTTTATTGTCAATTATTTTTATTGGTTGTTCTAATAAAGAGAAAACAAATGACTGTTCAACTTTTTTAGAGTGCTTGGACGGCACTTATTGGACAACTAATAATAATCAATCAATATGGACATTTAACGACAATCAAAAAGGTGCGTATTTGGAGGTATATATATCTGGATATAATTGCTATAGTTATGAGAATAACTTCATTGTAGATGCAGAGTTTAAATACCAAACTAAAATAAACTTATCTGAAGACTTTAATGGGGCTAACTGGTTATATACCATACTTAATGATACTGTTGTTGAAAAAACTAAAGCAACAGGTGGAAATACAATCTACTTTTACAAAACTGATGAGTCTTATCTTGATGACCTTTTAGAGCTTGATGAATGTAATTACTAAAGTTTTATAAATATCTTCTTTTTAAACAGATAATATGCAGGCACATATATAATCATTACATAAATGATTGCATATATTAGAGAAGCTAGTTTAGGAAATATTCCAATATTAATAAAGGTATCTACAAATAGAGAGTTTAACTCAACTCCTAAAACCCTATCACTGTAGAATATAGATGTTAGCACGCCTGCTAAAACATAAGTGAAAATTGAATTTGTTCCAAACACTTGTGACATCTTAAATTTCTTGTAACCATTAACATCTATAAGATACGTAAAAGCGGCAGTTAACATAAAAGACATACCAGCCATTAAGAATGTATAGGATGTACTCCAAAGATTTTTATTGACAGGAAAAGACCAGCTAAAAAAGTCTCCTACAAAAACCAGCATTAGACCAATTGAGAATAGCTTAATAATTTTGTCCTTTATATTTATTTTACTTACAAGAATTGAACCAGCAATTAATCCAAAAACACCTGTAATAATTGACGGTATTGTAGTAAGGATGCCCTCTGGATCCCATGTATCTTGCCACATTACTCCTGGTAAGTATTTATTATCAATGTAATGTGCTAAATTAAGTTCAGGAACGCTTAAATCTGGTTGTCCTATACCTGGCACTGGAACATATAACATAATAGCCCAATAAAGAACGAGTGTTATGAAGGATAAATAAATAAAGTATTTCTTTTCAATAAACAAGTATATAAAGCCACAGAACAAGAAAACAAAAGATATTCTTTGTAGAACACCAGTCCACCTAATATTTTCAAAATCAAAATCAGGGAATACCCATAAAAAGACTCCAACAAGATAAATCTTTAATGCTCTCCAAATAATCTTTTTCATAACTTGATTTTTATTAAAATCACTCTTTCTATTATTCAGAGATAGTACAATTGAAACTCCAACAATAAATAAAAAATTTGGAAAAATATAATCAGTAGGAGTTAAACCATTCCAATCAGCATGAAGAAGTGGAGCATAAACGTGACTCCAAGAACCAGGTGTATTAACTATAATCATAAAGATTAAAGTCATTCCTCTTAGCACATCAATTGAGAGTAGTCTTTTATTCATTTTTTTTTTCAACAATTATACTATTACCTCCCCTACCTTTATTGTTAAACAACCTAAGGTTTACAATGTCATCATCATTGATTTTAATAGGTGATTTAAAATTTTCGCTTGATTCTTTTGGAATAGATCCATCAAGAGTATACTTAATATTTAGACCTGGAAAAACTGTATTTGCATAAAGAGTATCGTTAATAACTTTACCTCCTGGTTTTGGCAGATCATAAGACAATCCACCAAAGATATTATCAACCATTGGCAGAACTCTTTGGCCAACATTATTAGCAAATTTATTCCATTCGTTATCAATTTTTTCTCTCTTGATATCATTGTTAGAGATATCCATCCACGAATTATCATGAGACCATGCTTTCTGAGAAAATACTATAATATTTGGCATAAACATATAATCAAGTATTCCCTCATTTCTGATAGTTTCACTCCAAATTTGTGATTGAACACCTATAATATTATCTCTTTTATCTTGGTCTAGTTTTACTGAATTATCAATGTAGTTTTTCGAAATATTATTTTTTTCTACACCATATAGATCATTAAACACATCATATACATCTACAGTCCACATATCTTTATAATTAGCATAGCCGCTCCATGATAAACCAATATTATCAAGATCTTTATCATCTACCATATCAAAATAAAATGCGCTTGAATTACTCATTATTGATTTGTATCCAAGATTAGCATACTTGTATATCATATCCTGCCTTCCTTGACCCCAATCGTTTTTCCATACAAACAGTAAAATATCATCATCCTTAAAAAAGTCTTTAATTTGAGTCTCAGACTGATTTTTCTCAGTCAACTTCAGTAGTATATCATCCCATCCAGTCATTGTTGCACCATATGAAGAGATCTTATTATAAATTCTTCTCTGCATAAGTTCATAAAGTGCGTTGTAATCTCCTGAAATTGAATTTTCATTCATAAAATTATCGCACATTGGTGATTTCTGCCATGCCCCATAAGGTAATTCATCTGCAGCAACACCAAACTTAGTCATCTCAACACCTGCATCCTTATACATTAAATAGATTTCATCAATTACTTTTTCATAAAATGCAAATGAGCTCTCTCTACAAATGTTCATTATATTATCGGTAAAACCCTGTGCTGAGTAATATTCACTTTTATCATCTGGATCGATTAATAAATACTTTTCAGCTTCCACTTGATTACCCATTTCCATATATTTTTGATATCTAGCATTCATTGAAACTATAGCAGATCTCATGTGCGAGGGTACACTTATTTGCGGAATAACACTGATATTTCTTTCACTTGCATATTTAAGAATATCAACATAGTCAGATCTTGAAAGGTATCCTGATCCTGTTGAATTTATATCCGGACCAGAGCCATACATAGGTATTAAATTTTCAAACTCATCCTTTGTATATGCCCTCTTTGATCCAACTTCGACCAGTTCTTCTAGTCCAGGAATCTCTAGTCTCCATCCTTCATCATCAGTAAGACGAAAATCTAAATAATTAATTTTAAAAAAAGATAGATAATCAATTATTTGCTTAATCTTCTCAGGACCATAAAAATTTCTAGATATATCTAATAACATACCCCTATATGAAAATTTAGGCGAATCATCAACTTCAATAAATTTCAATGGAGTATCCTCTAATATAGAGATTAGAAATAATTGTTTTAATGACTGTAAAGCATAAAGTGCACCAGCGCTATCAGCTGAGCTAATAGAGATCCCTCCATCAGAAACACTCAATTGATATGATTCAGCATTTATACTCTCATCTAAATCAACAGTAATTCTGCTTATAACTTCATTGTTATTATCAAAATCAATGTTTACTATTCCACCAAATACTGAATTGATTAGTTGTTCACTTAAATTAAAGTTTTGGTCTATAACTATTGAATAATTATTGAGCATTTCAACTTCTCCATCATTTATTATAAAATTAGATGGAGTTGGTATAATGTAGTCAAGATCAGATTTATCTAACAAACTATTAGATATGTATTCATTATACCTATCAATTGAAGAAGGAGCATTAAGTTTTTCTATTCCTTTTGCATTTTTCCAAACATAATCAAACTCTACATCTAAAATATCATCATTACTAACAATAAAACCTCCCAAAGGAAGATCGGATTGTCTTCTAACTATTCCTCTCTGACTTAGATCAATTGAAAAAGAAGAGTTTTTAGCTAGAATATAGTCTTTACCAAAGGTTAAAATATTATACGATTGTCCAGCTACATAGTCATAAATCACATTCTCAGGAACTGATTGCTCATCAATAATTGAGCTTTGCTGATTCCAGTGCAGAGACCAAGGAGAGTTTAAGTCAATACCAGAGGTATTGTTGATTGTAAAATTTACATCAAATCGTGAATCCCTATATTCTTTTATTTCATAGGTAATATTGACTTTATCATTACCTGAAGAACATGAGGTAATAAAAACAGTACAAGCAATTATGCAAAATACTTTATATAACTTATTATTTAATTCTTGTAAATTCAACTAGATCATTATTTTTAGCTGAGATAATATAGTCATTATTTTTAAGATTAATAAATTCCATATCCTTAATATCTCCATTTAAAAATAGACCACTTTCCTTTGTTGGAATAGCTTGAAACCCTGTTTCAGGTTCAAACTTTAAAAATACTCCAACACTACCATCATTTCTTGGAGTTTCAACTTCAGAATTGAACATGTTTCCTGAAACAATAATATCTACATAGCCATCTTTATCAATATCTTTTTTTAAGATTTTATTTATTGCAGAAAGCTGACTTAGTACCGGTAACTTATTCATTTCAAATGAATTACCAGTATTCTCTAAATAAATAGATGAAAATGTTTTAGTGAAATAATGTAAAGAATTATCAAGATCTGTGTCTCCGTATACATCCTCAAGGGTAGCAATAGAAAAGGCATCATAGTCTTGGAACTTTGTCTTTATTGCAGGTATTTGATCAGATGAACATTGTCTACCTCTCAGAGGGAACTGCTCACCATCATTATAATAACTTAGTACAATATCACCACTATTATTTTTATCAAAATCATTATAAAAGATATCAAATGTTTCATCTTCGGTAGCTTGATATTTGTAATTATTACCAAGGTTACCAACAACAAGGTCCATATCCCCATCATTATCAAAATCTTCAGCAATTACATCATACCACCAACCTCTAGTGGAATCTTCATCGATCATTGATTTGTCCTCACTAAATTTACCATCTTGATTTTTAAAAAATTTAACAGGAGTCCACTCTCCCACAACAATTAAGTCCTTCCAGCCATCATTATTATAATCTACCCAAACAGATGATGTCACAAGACCTATATCCCTGAAAGGAAAATCAGAATAATCTGCATTAACAAACTTAATTTCATCTTTATCCGATTGATTTACAAGTAGGAAGCTATCGGCAGGTAATGGATAACTACCAGGAACAACCCTTCCACCTACAAAAAGGTCCAGGTCTCCATCTTTATCAAAATCTTCACTAGAAACCCTCATCCCACTTGAATAATTATTTGGAATAGAATTTTCAGAGTAAGAAAAATAACCTTTTCCATCATTAACATAGATTCTATCTTTAAGGATTGGAGAATTAGGTTCAAACTCATTACCACCAGAAACTATATAAAGATCTAGATCCCCATCACTATCAAAATCATTTAAAATCATGTCCATGTCTTCATATTTACTATGAGAGCTTGAGAAGTAGAAACTTCTTTGTGAGAATGATCCATTTGAATTTTGAAAATAAAAAGCTGTTGATTGATCCTTTGCTCCACCAATAACAAAATCCTCTAGACCATCTCCATTTATGTCTCCAGTCGCAATCCCTGGTCCCAATTTTGAGTTTTCGTGAGGAAGTAGCACCTCTTTTGCATAATCATCATAAATATTCTCTTTATGCTTGTGATTAACTATTTCTTCGTTCTCAAAATATAGATTTAATTTTTCATCATCTAAAGCCTCTATCATAGAGTTTTTAATATCAAATTCAATAGTGGTGTTAGCCTCAACGTTATTTAATTCCTCAGTTTTACCATCAGGCCATAAAACCTTAACTGATTCAATTATTTCTTCATTACCTACTCCAAAATTTAAATATGTTGAAACAGAAGACTGAAAACCTCGAGAAAGTGTTAATTCTTGCATTTGATTATTATCAGTAGTCTTAACAAAAACCCTACTGTCAATACCTATTGGATTCTGATCGCTTCCTTTAAGCTTAACCTTTATAAAATTATTCTTGGAATTATTTCTATATATCTGTGCTTCCTGATCAACATTATTAACAATAAGCTCTAGATCACCATCATTGTCAAGATCCGCATATGTAGCACCATTAGAAAAGTTTTTTTGATCTAACCCCCAAGATTCACTAACATCTGTAAAAGTTAAATCAGTATTATTCTTAAAGGTAAAGTTAGCAATTGCTTCAGATGGCATTTGCTCTGTATAATAAAGAAGACTATCATTAGACATTGGTCTTAACTTGATCTCATTAAAAAAGTCTCTATGATTTATTTCTCTTCTTATTCCATTGGAAATAAATAAATCTTTCCATCCATCATTGTCAAGATCAGCAAGAAGTGGTCCCCAACTCCAATCAGTCGAAGAAATACCTGAAAGTCTAGATATGTTGCTAAAAAATGGCTTATCACCTTCAATCCTTCTATTTAGCTGAAGTGTATTATGCATATACTGATAGTGAAAACCATAGTTAACAGTACTCCAAAAAAGATCTGGATTCATACTAGCCATATTAGCCTTTGACCTTCTATTATCTTTTGCATCCATATCAACTTGGATGTAGTCAAGATATGAGTCATTGTTAAAGTCTGCAATATCAACACCCATCCCGTAAAAAGATGTTTGATTAGTAGTCTCTTTTACAGATTCAGAGAAAGTTCCATCTCCATTATTCATATACATAAAGTCTGGAGAGCTAAAATCATTAGAGATGTAGATATCAGGATAACTATCATTATTTAAATCTCCTATAGTTGCACTTAAGGTTAAACCGTATGTTCTTAAGCCAGCTTCTTCAGTTACCCTTGTAAATGAAGAACCATCATTTCTGTAGAGATTATCTGTTTCATAATCATCAGTATTTTGCATTTTATAGAAGTAATAACTTCTCGGAGCATCAAAAGGTGTAATAGGATAATTAGCAACATATAGATCTAAATCACCATCTTTATCATAGTCAAAGAAAGTTGCCTGAACACTATTTCCTATGTCATCAATTCCATAATCTTTTGCAGATTCAGTAAATGTATTATCTCCATTATTTATGTACAACTCATTGTTCTTAATTCCGTCTAATCCAGCAACAGATACATAAATATCCAATAATCCATCATTGTTGATATCGATCATTGTAGATCCAGTATACCATCTATCATCACCACCGGAACCAGATGAATCAGTTATATCCTCGAACTTAAGATTACCTTTGTTAAGGTATAGCCTATTTTTAGTCATATTCCCTGTAAAGAAAATATCATCAAGATCATCATTGTTAATATCACCAACAGAGACACCACCACCCATATATATGTATGGATAAGTAAAATAATTTATTTCATTGTCTTCATATAGTTGATTAATAAAATCAACTCCAGTATCATTACTTGATAGTAAAGTAAACTGATTTTCGTTTGCTGAATTATCACATGAGACAAATGCAATAGAAGCAAACAATAATATTGAAAGTAGGTTTAAATTTTTCATGAGGTAAATTTAAAAAAAAACAGGATGAAAATTAATTCATCCTGCTTTAATTTTTAGCTAGAATTTATTTGACTAGTGACCAGGATTTTGAGTTAAAGCCCCTTCTGAAGAGTCAATTGCATTCAATGGAATAGGAAGTGCATTATGCTTAGCTGAAACTGGGTTAGCTCTTGCTCCAAATGGAGTAATAGTTCTACCCTCGTTAGAAATATAAGTATTTAATGCGTCAACCATAACACCCCATCTTCTTAAATCAAAAAGACGGTGTCCTTCCATACCTAATTCAACTCTTCTTTCATGTCTAACTGCATTTCTAGCAGCAGATTGATCAGTCCAAGCTGAGTTATAAGTATCGATTACATAGTTAGGAGAAGCATCAGCACGTGGACCGTTCTTAGCTCTTGCTCTAACTTGGTTAACATATCCTCTACCAGTTTCAAGTGCACCAGTTTCAACAGCAGCTTCTGCAGCCATTAATAAAACGTCAGCATATCTTAAAATATGATAGTTAATTCCAGTTCTTTGCTCACCCCAACCACCGGTACCTCTGTTAGCATCGTCACCAGCAGTATAAAGGTTTTTCTTGTTAACATAAGGACCAGATACATCTGTAAAAGATGCTCTAATGTTATCCTTACCTGTCATAGGTCCAAAACCATTTAAGTCAATTCCACGTCTTCCGACAGTGAAATCAAGTCTCGGGTCTAATGGACCAGTATGTGGAGTAAATGCCTCGGTTTCATAGATACCGTAGTCATTTGCTACATCAGATGTAGCCCAGTCAGCTTTAGGAAGACCATTTGCATCTGTTTGGAATGCATTAGTTAAGTCTTGGGAAGGCTGATAGAAACCACAACACATACCACCTGTCATAGAACCAATTGGGAAGTTTAATGTACCTCCTCTGTTACCTTGTGGAGACTGACCTCCATCAGAAGCAAATTGGATAGCGAAAATCATCTCAGAACTGTTTTCACCTGCAGATCTAAAGTTTGCAGAGTAATCTGGGTTAAGTGCATAATCACCAGAGTTAATAACAGCTTCTAGTTGAGAAAGAGCTTCTCCCCATTTACCTTGGTAAAGTAAAGCTCTACCTAAGTAAGCTTTAGCAGCAGACACAATTGGTCTACCTGGCTCACTTCTTGTAGATGATAGGTTGTTAGCAGCATATGAGAAATCTGCCTCAATAGCACTCCAAATAGGACCACTGTTTGGCTGATTAAACTCACTAGCAGCATAGTTTTCATCTGAAATGTAAGGTACATTCACCCACATTCTTTGAATTTCAAAGTTATAGTGACCTCTTAAGAATCTGGCTTGAGCTAATTGAGATGTAAAATCACTTGGATTAGCAGAATTGT
The DNA here is from genome assembly GCA_902560025.1 of uncultured Bacteroidota bacterium. The sequence goes on from CACEKL010000004.1 coordinate 61,920, forward strand.
TAATCAAGTCAATTACAGCGTTTGCTCTGTTAACACCAGCAAAAAGAGCTTGCCATCTTCCCTCGAAGTAAGGATTCGTAGATCCCCAGTCGAAAAGTTCAATAAGCAATAAGTCAGCCTGGTCACCATCAGTTGATCCTTTGTGAGCATCATCTGAGATTACATCAAGCCACCAGTTGTCACCACTTTTTGTCCAATCTGCACCTGGACCTCCGTTTCTAATACCATCAAGCACTGAATAAGCACCTGTTAATAAAAGATCAACTCCAGTTGCGTTCTGTAGAGCAGCATCACTTAGCGACCCTACAGGATCAATTTCAGTAAAGTCATCAGAACATGACACTAAAATTGACGCCGATAATAAAATTGTTAGAATTTTTTTCATTTTTTCTAATTTTTGGGGTTAAAATTTAATATTAATACCTAAAGACGATATGCTATTCGAAGGATATTGAGAATCATAAACACCAATATCTAGAGCACCACCTCTTGGTACTTCAGGATCCAGACCTGTAAAGTCAGTTAAAGTAAGTAAGTTAGTACCATTATAGTAAACTCTTGCACTAGATGCACCTAACTTAGATGCAATAGCATCAGGTAAAGTGTATCCTATTTGTAAAGATCTAAGTCTTACATAAGAACCATCTCTAACAAAGAAAGAGTTAGCAGTAGAAAACTCACTGTTAAGTGTTGTTTCACTTAATGCAGGTAACTCAGCACCAGTATTAGTTGGAGACCAAGAATCTAAAACTCTTGTACTTCTATTTCCATTAAAGAAATAAGGAGTCTCGTAATATAATGCTGTGTAATCAAATATATCATTTCCTAGAGAACCATTCCAGAACATGCTCATATCCCAGTTCTTGTATGCAAAATTCATATTCACACCAAAGATTAAGTCTGGATGAGGATCACCGATCTTAGTTCTATCGCTATCATTAATAACTCCATCACCATTGATATCTTCATATTTAAATCTACCAGGACCAGCACCATCTTGAGTTGCATGGGCTGCTACTTCAGCATCATTTTGGAAAATACCAATAACCTTTCTTCCATAGAAGTAAGAAATTGGCTCCCCAACAGAAGTTCTTGTCATAGATCCAATCCTTGTACTACCTCCAGAGTAGAACTCACTAATTAGCTCAGTTACTTCGTTAACAGCTTTTGTTGCGTTAGCAGAAATAGAATAAGTTAGACCATTTGAAGTTACATCAGTATAGTTAATTGATAAATCAAAACCTGAAGACTTCATTGAACCTAAGTTTGTATATGGTGCAGAAGCATCAATTGCAGTGGTACTAATTTTCTGAGTATCCTGAGCCACAAGTCCATCAGTTACATTTTCAAAAACATCAAGAGTCATTGTCATTTTATTGTCAAAGAATCCTGCGTCAATTGCAAAGTTTTTAGATGTCATTGTCTCCCATGTAAGTAATGGGTTACCTTTAGATGCAATAACAGCACCTGCAGTTGCACCACCACTTCCACCAAATGCATAAGCTCCAGTGAACTCATTTATATTAGAAATGTTAATATCAGCATTTGAGATACCAATTTCTTGGTTACCAAGCTCACCATAAGATGCTCTAATTTTTAAAGTATCAAATACTGAACTATCAAACCAATCCTCGCTACTCACTAACCATGCAACACTTCCTGAAGGGAATATCGCATCAGCAGTAGCTTGTGCAAATCTTGAAGTATCATCTTTTCTAACAGTAGCAGTAGCAAAGTACTTACCTCCGTAAGACCAGTTTGCTGTTGCTAATAAAGAGAAAATAGAGTTTGAGCTTTGATTTGCATAAGAAATAACAGGAACACCTGATCCATTACTTAGTAAATAGAAGCTTGGACTTTCAAATAAATAGTTTGTTCTTAAAGCTTGATGACCCTTAAAATTATTCTTAGTAGACTCTGTACCCACTAGAAGATCTAATGTGTGATCTCCAAAAGAGTTTTTATAATTTAAGAAATTTGTAACAACCCAAGAATCTTGTCTGAAACTTTGTTCAGTAAGAGTGTTGTTAGAAATTGCTTCACCATGCTCTGGGTTAAGAGCTGTAAAGTATCTACCGTTAAGGTCTCTCATTGTAATACCTGCAGAAGACTTAAATAATAACTCAGGAGTTATTTGCCATTTCACAGAAATATCACCAATTACTCTTAAGTTTTTGTTATAATCATCTTTACCTCTAGCAAGATCAGCAACCGGGTTATTGGCAATACCAACTCTTGCAGAGTTAGAATAAGTACCAGCAAAGTTTCCGTTTGTATCTCTTACAGGAACAAGAGGAGAAGAAAATGCTGCGTTTTGAATAGGGTTACCACTAGTAGTAAGCTCCTTATCGTAAGTAACATTTAAGTTCTCTGAAATCGTTAGCTTATCTCCAATTTTAAACTCAGAGTTTAATCTTGTAGATGCTCTCTCATATCCAGTATGAATTATCACACCTTCTTGATTTAAATAATTTGCAGATAAATGATATCTACCTTCTTCTCCACCACCAGAGGCAGATATAGAAACGTTTGTTACCTCAGCTGGATCGAAAATTTCATCAAACCAGTCTGTACCTCCAGGCGCAACTTTAGCACCAGCACCTTCATATTCAGCGCCACTTGGTATAGGTACATTCAAAAAGATAGGAACAGATGGAGTTGGTCCACTACCATACTGTGGGTGAGATGGAGTGTTTCCATCATTAAGAATACTCTGCCATGTCATATCAGCATGTTGCTGAACATTTAACATATCAGGGACTCTTGTAACCTCACTAATACCATAAGTAGCATCAATCTCTAAAGTATTTTTAGAGTTATAGCTACCTTTTTTTGTAGTTACAACAATTACACCGTTCGAAGCACGAGCACCATAAATTGCTGCCGCACCATCTTTTAGTACACTTATGTTTTCAATGTCCCTAGGGTTAATGTCTCTCATTACATTAGGATCTGTAGTTTGAATACCATCGATAACGTATAAAGGTGAGTTATCGTTAGTAGTAGAATAACCACGAATTCTAATTACAGGAGCAGCCCCAGGCCCTCCACCAGATGTAACTTGCACACCAGCAACTCTACCTTGTAGAGCTTCAGCAGCATTTGTTACTTGTGTCTTAAATGCTTCGTCTGTATCAACGGTACCAATAGCTCCAGAAAGAGATCTTCTTTGCTGAGTTTGATAACCAGATACAACAACTTCATCAAGAATGTCTACGCTAGACATTAAAGTAACATTAATCTGACTTTGGTTTCCAACAGTTATAGTCTGAGATGCAAATCCCAAACTTGAAAAGGTCAACTGATCTCCAGCTGACGCATTTATTTGATAATTACCATCAAAGTCTGTAACAACACCTGTGTTAGTTCCCTCAACTACAACTGTAGCTCCTGGGACAGGGTTACCACTTTCGTCAGAAACACTACCAGAGATATTGTTCTGAGCGAAAATTAGACTAGACGATAACATCAATACAACTAAAAAAGCTTTTTTCATGTTAATTAAGTTTAGTTAATGTGCCGAAAGATAAGTTAAAATATTGTTAAAATGAAAAAAAAATCTATTAAAAATTGACACTTATAAACATTTAAATAGGAAATAATGCGAATATGACAATTCGAATGTTTTCAGGCCTTAAGGTATAATTTTCTGTTTTTTAATTAATTACACCCCTTAGGGTTAACCATTCTTTAACAATTTTTGTCCATGATTCAATTGTACCTCTTCCTTTTGCAAGTCCATATCCATGACCTCCATCTTCCCAGACATGTATAGAAGCTGGAACATTATTTTTTCTAAGAGCAGAATAATAACTAATACTATTTTCAGGAGGTGTACCCACATCATTATTAGAGTGAATAAGAATAGTTGGAGGTGTTTCCTGATTTACATTTAAGTCATTAGAATAATTTTGAATGATGCTCTCATCAGGATTATCTCCAAATAAACTATTAAAAGTCCAAGTTTGTCTTTCTATGTTCATATTTATAACAGGATAAACTAAAATTGTATAATCTGGTTTGTTAAGCCCTAATTTACCTTTAGTTGAAATAGTTGATGCCAAATGACCACCAGCAGAGAAACCTATTACACCAACATTATTTGAATCTATATTCCATTCTTTTGATTTATTTCTTATTATTTCAATAGCTCTAAATGCATCATTAGTGGCTACATTTTGCTTACATGGTGAGTTATAATTTTTAGGGAGTCTATGTTTAAGCACAAATGCATCTACGCCTAATTCATTTAACCATTTAGCTATTGAAATACCTTCATTATTCATACTAAGAAATTCATATCCACCTCCTGGAATTACAAGCACTGCAGGCTTATTGGCATCTTTATTCATAGCTGGGTAGTACCATATCTCTGGATATTCTACCTCATATATGTTTGTACTTCCGTCCCTTTCAACAATTCTGTCTTTTTTATTTATATCACAGTCCTGACTAGAGTTATATAATGATATTTTTTGTTGAGCAATAATTTGAGTTGAAGATGATAATACCAAACCCACTATTAGATATCCTTGAAATATTTTATTATTCATATCCCTAATATATTAATATTTATAAATCTTATTTTAAGAAAAATTTAAATTATTATAGTCTATATAAATTGTATATTGGCCATAAGGATTATGAAGAAAAAGTGGACAATCAGTGTTATGTTAGTATTGATATCTATACTAGTATCTTATTTGACAAATATTTGGCTACTACTTCTTTTTATTCCTATTGGGTCATTAATTTTAAAAAATAAATAATGGAATGGTACGAAAAAAACAGAAAGACAATTATTATATTATTCGCTTGCTATGTAGTATTTCGAGTAATACAAATGACTCTTCTTTAATGAGACTCTTTCTTTCAATATTTCTCTTTTCAAGCTTATTAAACTCTCAAATCAATCCAAATAATATTGATATTGTAAGAGATAATTATGGAGTACCTCACATATTTGCCAAAACAGATGCAGAGCTTGCTTACGGCCTTGCATGGGTAAATGCTGAAGATGACTTCACCACTATACAAGAAGCATATTTAGCAGGAAATGGTATGCTCTCAAAATACATAGGACTTGAAGGAGCCCCAGCTGATTTTATAACACAGTTTATAGGATCTAAAGAAATTATTGATGAAAAAATAGAAGAAATTAGCGAGGAATATTTTGATGTAATTTCTGGATACGCTCAGGGCTTAAATTCTTATGCAAGAAACAACCCAGATAAAGTATTGTACAAAAAACTTTTTCCTATAACTCCTAAAATGATGATGATGTATAGTCAGCTTCAGCTTTTTATTTCAAATCAGGGTGCGGACTGGGCAGGAAGAATTCTAAACAATGATACGAAGGATGATTTTTTAGATCAAAATCTCACAGGATCTAATGTGATTGCTATGAATAGTAATAAAACTGATAATGGCGAAACTTTCCTTGCAATTAATACTCATCAACCCCTTGAAGGCCCTACATCATGGTATGAGGTTCACCTGAATAGCGAAGAGGGAACCAATATTATCGGTACTCTTTATCCTGGAACTCCTCATGTTTTAATTGGAGTAAATGAAAACCTAGGTTGGTCTCATACTGTTAATTATCCAGACAAAACTGATGTATTCAAATTAAGGATGAAAAACAATAGAAAGTATATTGTTGACGGAGAGGAATACAAATTAGAAAAATTAAAAGCTAAAATTAGCATTAAAGTCCTTGGTATTCCAATTACTATAAATCGAAAGTATTTTAAAAGTATCTATGGTCCAACTTTAAAAAATAAATCTGGGTACTACTCAATTAGAACCCCAACACTTTTCAATATTAGAGCGCTAGAACAATGGTGGAGAATGGGTAAATCTAAAAATTTTACTGAATTCTATAATAATTTAAAGATGAAACAAATTCCAGGTTTTAATATTGGATATGCCGATAGATATGATACGATATTTTATATATCTAACGGAATAATTCCTAAAAGAGCTGAAGGATACAACTGGAAAGGAATCGTTCCTGGGGATACTAAAAAAACTTTGTGGACTGAATATCATGATATAGAAGATCTCCCTCAAGTTATTCAACCAAAAGCTGGTTTTATATATGATGCAAATCATTCTCCTTTTAAATCAACATCAGCTGATGAAAACCCTAAAGAAGAAGATTATAGTGAGAGAATGGGATACGAGACATATGATAACAATAGATCCATTAGATTAATTGAATTAATTGAGAGTTACGATAAAGTTTCATACAAAGATTTTAAGGATATTAAATACGATAATTCATTTCCATCAAAGTTTAACTATAATTTCATGGACATAAGTATAATTGAGACGCTAAAAATTGATCCCGATAATGATTTGTTTGAAATGTTAGATATAATTCAAAAGTGGGATAGAAAGACAGATATAGATTCACATGGTGCTGGAATTTATGGTGTTCTATATTATCAACTTGTTTGGAGATATAGAAATGAAATACAAAAAAATAATAATACTGTAAGTGAGGAAACACTTCTATCAGCTTTAAGAGATGTAAAGTCATATTTGATTAATAATTTTGGATCAACTGACATAACTCTAGGAGATTTTCAAAAACTAGTTAGAGGTGATATAGAAATTCCTATATGGGGACTCCCTGACGTAATAACAGCTATGTCATCAAGACCATACAAAGATGGAAAGCATAAAGTAATACAGGGAGAGTCGTATATTGGACTTGTTAGATTTAACGAAAAGGGACCAGTTCTTGAAAGTATTATTTCATATGGAAATTCTGACAATCCTGACTCAGAACACTATACAGATCAAATGGATTTATATTCTAAATTTAAAACTAAGAAAATGACATTTGATAAAGAACAAATATATAAGGAGGCAAAAAGTATTTACAACCCTAATTAAGAATTACTAATAGCTTTTTTATAAACATCTTCATACAAAGGAATTAC
>CACEKL010000005.1 GCA_902560025.1 uncultured Bacteroidota bacterium
TCATGGATTTGATTATTTGCATTCAAAACAGATGTCTTTGGATCTCTACCCATTCTAGCAGTTCCCATCTCGTGAATACCATTCCCGAATACATATTTACTCTCCCATCCATATACATCTTTAAAGCCAGATCGTTCAAGCATCTCTTCAGCTTGTTCCTTCATATCCTTTCTCATAGCAAATTCATTTTCTTTGATTTTTGCATCAAAAGTAACTGTTGGAAGACCCCATTTATCTTTCTTTTCGTAATCTAAAGTCATTTTATTTTCATGATAAGGAAGGATTTCACCGAAAGCAGTCATACTTGCAGTCCATTCATCATACTTAACTAAATTTTCTTTTAATCTTGGTCCATATGATATTAACTCTTCTTTACTATCAGCTACACTTTGATAGCCCCTATATGCACCTCCTTGATAACCATACCCTCTAATAAAGTCATTTCTATTGGTTACACCACCAATATTTCTAAATCTTGGGATAAAAAATCCTGCAGGCTTTCTTCCATAAGTTGTTTTATTTTTAAACCCTTCAAATGTTCCAGAGGCTCCAACTTGAAAATGATGATCCATTAAATTATGCCCCAATTCTCCTGAGTCGTTACCCATTCCATTTGGAAATCTATTAGATTTTGATTGCATTAATATTGAAGTTGAGGCAATTGCAGATGAGCATAGAAAAATTACTTTGGCATAGTATTCATAGGATTGATTATTCTCAGAATCTATTACTCTTACACCTTTTGCTCTTTTTTTATCTTCATCATATATAATCTCATGTACAATTGAATTTGGCATAAGTGTCATGTTTCCTGTTGCTTCGGCAGCAGGTAAAGTTGATGAATTACTGCTAAAATAAGCACCATATGGACAACCTCGCATACATCTATTTCTATATTGACATGTAACCCTTCCAAGACCTGGTTTAGTACCCTCGGTTATATGAGCAGTTCTTGCATTTGATAGAATCCTACCATCTGAGAAATTATTTGAAATGCTATTTCTCATATGCTGCTCAAGAACATTAAGTTCAAATGGTTTTAAAAACTTACCATCTGGAAATTGTGGAAGTCCTTCTGCCCTTCCTTGAACTCCTATGTATTCTTCGACATAATCATACCAAGGAGCTATGTCTTTATATCTAATAGGCCAATCAACTGCAATTCCATCTTTCAAATTAGCTTCAAAATCAAATTCAGAGAGTCTGTAAGTATGTCTTCCCCAGGTTAAAGATCTTCCACCAACATGGTATCCTCTAATCCAATTAAATTTATTTTCATCGTCATTATATGGATGATCAAAATCATCAACAAAAAAATGTTTATGAGATTCTTGGGTAACATAACCCGTTCTACTTTGCTTAGGTTGTCTCTTTAAAGTTTCTTGAGTAATAGTATTGCCACCTTCAAATTCCCATGGATCCATATTTGCTGTATGGTAGTCATCAATATGGTTAATCATTCTACCTCTCTCAAGAACAAGAGTTTTGAGGCCTTTTTCAGTCAATTCTTTTGCTGCCCATCCACCACTAATTCCAGTTCCTACAACTATAGCATCAAATTTGTTTTGCATTTTTATTTAGTTTTTTTCAATTTAAAGAATATATACTTGAAATCGTAATTAATTATTTAAATTTATATTTATACTAATATAAAAAACCAATATAATATGAAAAGAAAAGAATTCATCAAATTAGCTTCAACAGGTGCGCTGGGTATATCATCTCTAGGATATATATCTTGTGAAAATCAAAAAGAATTATTTTTTAAACTATCTCTTGCTCAGTGGTCGTTAAACAAGGCTATCAGAGGTGGAGAAATGGATCCATATTTATTTGCTGAGAAATCTAAAGAGCTAGGTTTTGAAGGTCTTGAATATGTTAATCAATTATATGATGATGTTATGAAAAGTGAAGATAAATCTTCAGCTATTAAAGAATTTATTTTAAAGAATAATCAACTGGCAGATGATAACGGAGTTGAAAACGTACTTATTATGATAGATGATGAAGGTGATTTAGCAGATGAGAATGAGGATATGAGACAAATTGCAATAGATAATCATAAGTTATGGATCGATACTGCTGCTGCAATGAACTGCTCATCAATAAGATTAAATCTTTATGGTTCAAAAGATGTTGAAACATGGAAAAACCTATCAATTGATAGTTTATCAAAGCTTGGAGAATATGCAAAAGGAACTGGGATAAATGTAATTGTTGAAAATCATGGTAGAATCACTTCAAATATTCCAGAACTCATGAATGTTATCTATGGAACAAACATGGATAATGTTGGTACTCTACCTGATTTTGGTAATTTCTGTATGGCTGATGAGGGATATGGTTCTGTATTCGACGGTTCGTGTGAAAAAATGTATGATTTTTATCAAGGAGTAGAAGAAATGATGCCAAAGGCATTTGCAGTAAGTGCAAAGTCAAATGATTTTGATGATAATGGAGATGAAAAAACTATTGATTACATGAGAATGATGAAAATTGTAAAAAGTTTTGGATACACTGGTTATGTGGGTGTTGAATATGAAGGTGAGAGGTTATCTGAAGAGGATGGAATTAAAGCCACTAGAGATTTATTAATTAAAGTTGGTCAGTCAATATAATATGAGTAAAACAATAAATATTAAACTTAGTATAATGATGTTCCTGGAGTTTTTTATTTGGGGATGTTGGTTTGTTACAATGGGAACTTTTCTTTCACAAGCTTTTAGTGCATCTGGTGGAGAAATTTCATTAGCATATGAGACTCAATCATGGGGTGCAATTATTGCTCCATTTATTATTGGATTAATTGCAGATAGATATTTTGATGCTGAAAAAATTCTAGCCATTATTCACATTGTTGGAGGAGGACTTCTTTTTATGTGCTCAATAGCTTTAGGTTTTGACGCATTCTATCCATACATATTAATATATATGATACTTTATATGCCAACTCTAGCTTTAGTTAATTCTATAGCCTTTAGACAAATGAAAGATCCTTCTAAGGAATTTCCGAAAATTAGAGTTTGGGGTACTATAGGATGGATTGCTGCTGGTCTTGTAATTAGTTATGGAGTTGGCTGGGAAGCTATGCAAACACTTGAATATACTTTTTATTTAGCTGCGATAGTGTCGGTAACATTAGGTGTCTTTAGTTTTACTTTACCAAAAACTCCTCCAAAAGCAAAAAACGAGAGTCCTAGCCTTAGAGAAATTTTAGGTCTTGATGCTCTTCAGCTTTTAAGAGATACTAGATATTTAGTTTTTTTCCTATCATCTATACTGATATGTATACCTCTAGCTTTTTACTATCAGGATGCTAATTTATTTTTAAATGAACTTGGGATGGCTAATGCAGCAGGTGTTATGACATTAGGTCAAATATCTGAAGCTTTATTTATTTTATTACTTCCAATTTTTCTTAATAAATATGGGATTAAAAAAACACTTATTATTGGAATGCTTGCATGGAGTTTAAGATATGTTCTATTTGCATTTGGAGATACTGGATCAAATATTTGGATGTTAATTTTCGGTATTGTTCTTCATGGAATTTGCTATGATTTTTTCTTTGTTTCTGGCCAGATATATACCGACTATAAAGCAGGTGAGAAATATAAAAGTGCAGCTCAAGGGTTAATTGCTCTTGCAACTTATGGAATAGGAATGTTAATTGGTTTTAGACTTGCAGGGATTATTACTGATCAATATGCTATTGAGTCAGGACATGACTGGACTCAAATTTGGACATTTCCAGCAATATTTGCAGCAGTGGTATTAGTGATTTTTATTGTAACATTTAAAAACGAGAAAATAAAAGTTGAAAAATAAAATTAGACTAGGAATCTTAGGTGGTGGTGGTGATTCTCTAATTGGGATAGTTCATAGAATTGCATCATCTATGCATGATAACTATGAAATAATTGGAGGTGTATTTAATCCAGATTTTTCTGAAAATTTAAAATTTGCTGAAGAAATTGGATTGAATAAAAAAAGAATCTATGAGGACTATGAAAAGATGATTGAGGAGGAATTAAAACTTGACGAAAATGAAAGAATTCAAGTTGTATCAATTCTAACACCTAATTTTCTTCATTATCCTATGGCTAAAAAGCTTTTAGAAAATAACTTCAATGTCATTTGTGAAAAGCCAATGACAACTACCTATGAAGAAGCCAGAGATTTAGAAAATATATACAAATCAAAGAAGTTAACATTTGCCGTAACATACACATATACTGGTTATCCAATGATAAGGCAAATGAAAGAAATGATTAAGGCTGGAGAAATAGGTGATATTCAACGTGTTGATCTTCAATATTATCAAGGCTGGATAAACCCAATCATTCATGATTCCAAAAAACGTATTGAAACCTGGAGACTTCAACCTGATAAGTCAGGAATTAGTTGTTGTATTGGAGACATAGGAACACATGCATTTGATATGCTAGAATATGTAACAGGGATGGAAGTGGAAGAACTTCTATCTGATTTAAACTACGTTTATGATGATAATATCATGGATGTAGATGGCACAATATTAATTAGATTCTCGGATAAAATTAAAGGTGTAATTAGGGCTAGTCAAATAGCAACTGGAGAGGAGAATAATTTTACCGTTGCAATTTATGGCAAAAAGGGAGGCTTAAAATGGGAACAACAAAACCCAAATTATTTATATCAATTAAGTGAGTCAGACCCATTAAAAATATTAAAGCCAGGACATGATTACAATTCTAATTTTGCTAAAATATCAACTAAATTACCTCCAGGTCACCCTGAAGGAATGTTTGATTCAATGGCAAATATTTATAATGGAGTTGCTAGAGAGATAAATGGGACAATAGAATTTGATGGTGAATACCCTTCTTTAAATGATGGCTTAAGAGGTATGATGTTTATTGAGAAAGCTGTTGAATCTCATAAAAAAGGTAACATTTGGGTAAAATTAAATTGATTTTATAATGAAAACAATAAAAGGTCCTGCAGTTTTCTTAGCTCAGTTTGTAGATAAAAAAGCTCCGTTTAATTCTCTTGAAGGGATGTGTAAATGGGCTGCTAATCTTGGATATAAAGGAATTCAAATACCAACATGGGAGAGTTTTTTAATTGATCTAGATAAAGCTGCTGAGAGTCAGAATTATTGTGATGAACTTCTTGGTAAGGTAAAGTCTTATGGATTAGAAATTACAGAATTATCAACCCATCTTCAAGGTCAATTAGTAGCAGTTCATCCTGCATATGATCTAATGTTTGATAATTTTGCACCTGATAAACTAAAGAAGAATCCAAAAGAAAGAACCAAGTGGGCAATTGACACTGTGAAAAAGGCAGCAGTTGCTAGTAGAAGACTTGGCTTAAAAGCACATGCTACTTTTTCAGGTGCATTATTGTGGCATACTTGGCATCCTTGGCCCCAGGCTCCAAAAGGGTTAGTTGAAATGGGATTTGAAGAGCTTGCTAAAAGATGGCTTCCAATTCTAGATGTTTTTGATGAGAATGGAGTAGATGTTTGTTATGAAATTCATCCTGGAGAAGATCTTCATGATGGAATTACTTTTGAAAGATTTCTTAAAGCAACTAAAAATCACAAGAGAGTAAACATACTATATGACCCAAGTCATTTTATTCTTCAACAACTTGACTATATAACATATATTGACCATTATCATGAATTTATAAAATCATTTCACGTTAAAGATGCTGAATTTAATCCAACAGGTAAAAAAGGAGCATTTGGTGGATATTTAGATTGGGCTGATAGAGCAGGTAGGTATAGATCATTGGGAGATGGGCAGATTGACTTTAAAACCATATTTTCAAAACTAACACAATACGGATGTGATGTTTGGGCAGTAATGGAATGGGAATGTTGTATCAAAAGTCCTGAACAAGGAGCCATAGAAGGTTCAAAATTTATAAATGACTTAATTATAAATTGTACCGACAAAAAATTTGATGATTTTGCTGGTGGTGATACTAATGAAGAAGATTTAAAAAATATATTAGGTTTATAGTCATGAAAAAAATATTCATTACAACTCTTTTATTAATTTCAAGTTTTTGTTTTTCTCAGAATAGTGAATGGACGTATATATTTGACGGAAAGTCTTTTAATGGATGGCACCAATATAATGGTGAGTCTGTAGGTAGTCAATGGTCAATTAGTAATGGTGAACTTATTTTTACAAATAACAGAGATAGCAAACAAGACCTTGTCACTGATAATGAATATTCAAATTTTGAACTATCCATTGAATGGAACATATCAAAGGGTGGGAATAGTGGAATATTTTATGGTGTTCAAGAAATCCCTGAGTTCGACGAAGCATTTAAGACTGGCCCTGAAATACAAGTGTTAGACAATAAAAATTTCTTAACCTCAACTAAACTTCATAAAAGTCCATCTTTATATGATTTAGTTAGCACAGAAAACAAAGCCCTTCAAGTTAAGAATCACGGAGAGTGGAATCATTTAATTTTAAAAATCGATCATAAGAATAATATAGGTACAGTAAAATTAAATGGTCAATTTGCTTTTTCATTTCCTTTGTCTGGTCCTGAATGGGATAATCTTGTATCAAAGTCTAAGTTTAGGTATAAAGAATACTACACAAAAAAGGCTGGATCTAACGAAGAATTTTTAGCTTTTGGTGCTTTTAAATCTGGTAAAATTGGTCTTCAAGACCACGGAAGTGACGTAAGGTTTAGAAATATCAAAATTCGAAAATTATATTAATATCTATAATTCCAAAATATTATCCATATAACGTACTATAGATGAAAAGAAATAAGCTTATTGTTTTTTCAGCTCCATCAGGAGCAGGAAAAACTACGCTTGTGAAACATATTTTATCTCAATTTAGTAATACAAATTTTTCAATATCTGCTACATCCAGATCACCTAGAGGAAACGAAAAAGATGGGATTGATTATCACTTTTTATCAAATAGCGAGTTCAAAAAAAAAATTGAGAACAATGAGTTTATTGAATTTGAAGAAGTTTATGGAGGTGTTCATTATGGAACTCTTAAATCTGAAGTTGAAAATATATGGGCGAATAATGAAATAGCACTTTTTGACATTGATGTTGTAGGAGGTTTTAATATTAAAAAAATGTATCCGGATAATACATTATCTATTTTTGTTATGCCACCAAGTATTGATACTTTAAGGAAAAGATTAGTTTCAAGAGGAGATATTTCAAATGATGAAATTAATAGAAGGATTAAAAAAGCTGAATTAGAGCTAGATTATGCATCAAAATTTGATAAAATCATAATTAATAATGATCTTGATGAATCAAAAAAAATAGCATCAAATCTTGTAAATGAATTTATAGAGAATGAGTAATGTAGGTTTGTATCTTGGAACTTTCAACCCAATTCATAATGGTCATGTTACATTAGCAAAATATTTTTCAGAACTGCCAGAATTAGATCAAGTCCTTGTAGTGATTAGCCCTCAAAGTCCATTTAAAATTGAGGATACTTTTATTAATGATATTGAAAGACTTGAACTAGCTAAAACTGTTTTTAAAAACTTCAAAAATGTAAAGGTTTCTGATATTGAATTTAAAATGTCTAGGCCTAATTTCACAATTGACACATTAAAGGAGTTTAAGAAAAGACATGAATACAATAACCTTATCCTTTTAATTGGAGAGGATAACTTAGTAGGATTTAATAAATGGAAAGATTATGAAGAAATTATAGAAATTGCTGAAGTTTATGTTTACCCTAGAGATACTGAACATAAAATTCCTGATGAAATATTAAAAAATAGTAACATAAAATTAGTTGATGCACCAAAGATTAAAATTTCAAGTAGCCACATTAGATACCTATTGAAAGAAGACCAGAAAATAGATCATCTTGTACCAAAGGAAGTAATCAGTTTTTTAAATTCTAAGAGTTAATTTTATTAATTATGTCAAGTAGTTTCTTTGTTAGACTCTCTCTTGATAAATAGTCAATGTTATCTATAGCGCTCTTTTTGTAATCTCCCGCTATCCAGTCATTATATTCATCATTAATAAATTTTACAACTTTCTTTTCAGAAGAAGAATCTGCATTAAATGACTTTTTTGAAAGCTTTAAAACATTTTCAGACTCCTTCCCAGAGTTTGAAAAATTAATAATTGGTGTTCCACTTGCAATATACTCTATAAGTTTTCCTGACAACATATCTGTTTCCTCAGTATTTTCATACATAAAATTAACAAGTAAATGGGATGATTTTATTAACCTAATTGCTGCTTCATGATTTACATATCCTTTGTAATCTATTTCAATATTTTTAGAAAAAATATTTTTTAAATCCACATCAATTTTGCCAGCTAAAATTAACTTTATTCTAAGCCCATTTTTTTTTGGACTTAATATTTCAATTGCATCTCTAAAGACTTTATAATTATGATTTTTTGATAAAATACCTGTAAAAACAATATTAAACTGATTTGTTTTATCAATACTAATTTTCTCATAAACTGATTTATCAAACCCATTATAAATCTTAAAAATTTTTCCTTTATTAGACACTTTATCAGATAAAATTTTATGATATTTCTCTCCAACTGTAGTAATAATTGCATCAGAGTTTTCTAAAACTTCTGATTCAAGTTTTTTGTTTTTTTGTCTTGAAAAATTAAATCTAAATCTATTTTTTAAATAAAATATTTCAGTCCACGGATCTCTTAAATCAACTATCCATTTAAGTTTATATTTATTATGAATTTTTAGTCCTATTAAGTGAGTTGAATGAGGGGGACCAGTTGTTATTAGACAATCAATGTTTTTATTTCGAATTACATTAATAGCTTTTTTATATGCATATTGATTCCAGCCAACTCTTGAATCAGGAATGAAGAAATTAAGTCTTAAAAATGATGTAAACTTATCAAAGAATGACTTATTTGGAATATATGATTGAGGTATACTTTTTGTTGTATTTCCAGATTTTAAAAATGAGTATAGTTTTAGAAGATCAAAACTTTTTGTTTTGTATGTTTCAATATTATCTATTTCTTTTAATAGAGAGTAATCCTTTTGATTGAATGATGCATATTTTTCATCTACTGTAATAACAATAGGATTATGCCCCATTTCTTTTAAATACTTTGAAAAATACATCCATCTCTGAACACCTGATCCACCTGATGGTGGCCAATAGTAAGTAATAATTAAAATGTTTAGTTTAGAAGTCAAACTAATTTAATTTTAGTTGAGCTCCTACTCCAAATACTTCTCTAACCTGTAGTCTAGATATTGCATTATCGTCATATATTAATTGAAAAATTAATTGTGTAGATAACAGTGGGTTAATATCAAAATCAATTTGAACAAGATAATCAAGGTCAATATTTGAGGCATCTTCTAAATAATTTGAGAAAAGCTTTAGATCTTGTCTGTAATTAACATTTTCAAAAATTGAGCCTTCGGAATGAAATGTCAAGTTTGCCCCTAATTCATAACGTGATGATTTATTTTTATCAACACCAAAATATTTTTCATTACCGGTTAAGTTCTCAGTAAATTTCTTGTTAACTAAAATTAATCTTGATGCAATTGGAGAATAATTAAGCCATAGCTTTTCACTTTTCTTCCATAGAAAACCAGATCCTATTTGAAAGTATGCTGGTGATAAAGTTTGAGTTGTTAATTCTCTTATTTCATTGTTCTCAGAGTCCTTTTTGTATTTATAGCCTTTACCTATTTGCGATGTAAAATTGAAAAATGCAGAGAAAGATAAATTCTTTGAGAACTCTTTACCAATAATTGACTGGATTAATACCCTGTCATCAATTTTTCTTGCAAATGGTGCATTTTTAAACTTTGCTAAACCGTATGCTGACTCAAAATTAGTTAACCAGTTCCAACCAAGGTTTGTATATTCCCATTCATAATCAAATTTTATAGTTCCGGAAAAATTATTTGTTCCACCTCCAACCCAATCACTAAATCCAGTTTGATTTAATAATACAGCAACATTTCCTTTTGTCGTCCATAGTGAATCTTTGGGTGTTGATTCTTGTGAATAAAGGTTTACGCTTAAAGCAAGAAAGAAAATGAATAAATTGTTTTTCATTAATTTCTACAAAAATCCTAGTTCTAGTTTTGCTTCCTCACTCATTAAATCTTTAGTCCAAGGCGGATCAAAGGTGATCTCAACTTCGGCTGTTTTAACCTCATCAATAGACTTAATTTTCTCTTCGACTTCTTGGGGCAAAGTTTCTGCAACTGGACAGTTTGGTGTAGTTAAAGTCATTAGGATTTTAACTTCATTGTCTTCGTTTACAAAAACATCATAAATTAATCCTAGCTCATAAATATCAACTGGAATTTCAGGATCAAAAATTGATTTCAATTCTTTTACAATTTTTTCGCCTAGATCTTGTGAATTCATTTTATTTTTTGACATATTCTACTTTTTAGATTGATATGCTAAGGCATATATTTTGATTTGTTTTATCATAGCTAGTAAACCATTTGCTCTGGTTTGTGATAGATGAGTATTTAATCCAATTTTTTCAATAAAATCAATTTTTGCTTCTAAAATATCTTCTGGTCTATGACCGGAGAAGACCCTAATTAAAATAGATATAATTCCTTTTGATATAATAGCGTCACTATCAGCTTCAAATATAACTATGTTATTCTTAAACGATGAATTTAACCAAACTTTACTTTGACATCCTTTAATTAGATTTGAATCTATTCTTGACTTGTTATCAAAATTGGGAAGATTTTTTCCTAAATCAATTAAGTATTGATATTTTTCGGACCAATCCTCAAAAAAATCAAATTCATCAATAATTTCATTTTGTATCTGCTGTATTGTTTGCACATTTAAAATTAATGAATTATCCCAACATTTTAGATGCTTTTATTAAAGCGTCGATGAATAAATCAATTTCGCTTTTTGTATTATAAAAAGAGAAAGATGCTCGAACAGTACCTGGTATTTTGTAGAAATCCATTATAGGCTGAGTACAATGCTGGCCTGTTCTTACAGCGATTCCAAACTGATCAAGAATTGAACCAATATCAGATGGATGATGATCACCAATGTTAAATGATATGACAGATATTTTTTGATTGTTATCACCATAGATTTTTATACCATCAATTTTTTTTAGATTTTCGGTTGCATAATCTAGAAGTTCTTTTTCATGGTTTTCGATATTATCAAATCCTATTGAATTCATATAATCAAGTGCAACTCCAAAAGCTATTACTCCTGCTATATTAGGTGTTCCTGCTTCAAATTTATGAGGTAGATCAGCATATTCAGTTTTTTCAAAAGTTACATTTGAAATCATTTCACCTCCACCTTGATAAGCAGGAAGTGAGTTTAAAAGTTCTGATTTTCCATATAGAAAGCCAACGCCAGTAGGACCGCATAATTTATGTGCTGAAGCAACGTAATAGTCCACATTTAATTCATTGAGATTGATTTTTAAATGTGCTGCACCTTGAGCTCCATCAATTAATACTTGTGAATTGTTCTTATGAGCTAACTCAATTATAAGTTCTATTGGATTTATAGTCCCAAGGGTATTAGATACATGATTAACAAAAACAAATTTAACTTTTGGGTTAAGCATTGATTTATATTCATCAATATCTAAAGTTCCATCATCTTTAATTGGAATAACTTTCATTGTCGCACCAGTTTTCTCACAAAGCATCTGCCAGGGAACTATGTTTGAGTGATGCTCCATTGCAGAGATAATTATTTCGTCGTCTTGTGTCAAAATACTTTGTAAACCAGAGGAAACAATATTAATTCCATGTGTTGTTCCAGAGGTAAAAATTATTTCATGATTTTCAGAGACTCCAAAATGCTTTCGAACTTTTGTTCTTGATTCTTCATACTGGCTTGTAGCATCAGCACTAAGTGAATGAAGGCCTCTATGAATATTTGAATTGAATTTTTTATAGTAATCCGAAATCGCATCTATGACTTGTATTGGAGTTTGAGAAGTTGCAGCATTATCGAAATATACAAGATCAGTATTATTTACTTTTCGATCTAGTATGGGAAAATCTTTTCTTATTTTGTATACATCAAACATTTATAAGTCAAAACCAAGATTTACTCCTAGTTTATTGGCAATTAGTGAATTTATTCTTCTTTTTAAATTAGGAATGTTAACACTTTCTAATACATTATTTGCAAAGGCATAGGTAAGAAGTGCTTTAGCCTCTTTTTCTGGGATTCCTCTTGTTTTCAAATAGAAAAGTGCTTCCTTATCAAGTTGTCCTACTGTACAACCATGGGAACATTTTACATCATCGGCAAAAATTTCAAGTTGAGGTTTAGTATTAACTTTAGATTTGTTATCAATCAAAATATTGTTATTCTGCTGAAAAGCATTAGTTTTTTGCGCAATTTTATCTACAATAATTTTGCCGTTAAATACACCTACTGATCTATCTGCAAAAATTCCTTTATAATCCTGATGACTCTCACAGTTAGGTTGGGCATGATTTACAAGTGTATTATGATCAACATGCTGATTTGCCTCTAAAATTGTAATGCCTTTTAAGGTAGATTGAATATTTTCACCTTTGTGATAAAAATTAAGATTATTTCTTGTTAGTTTACCGCCAAAAGAAAATGTGTGAACACTAACATTACTGTCTCTTTCCTGACTTATAAATGTATTATCAATTAGGCTTGATGTATTTAAATCATTTTGAATTTTGTAATAGTCTACAAAAGCATTTTTTTCAGCGTAAATTTCAGTTAGACTGTTAGTAACAACTGAGTGGTCTTTGAGACTTTGATGTCTTTCAATTACTTCAATTTTAGATCCTTTATCAGCAATTATTAGATTTCTAGGTTGTAGCCAAATTGAATTTTGGTTTCCTGTTGAAAAATGCATTATTTGAACTGGATCTTCAGGGCAGATACCTTCAGGAATATAGATGTACGCACCTTCTTTTGTATAAGATGTGTTTAATGATGCTAAACTTTCAGAACTTGGAACTACTTTATTAAAATATTTCTTAATCCTTTTCTTGTACTTGTCTTTGGACAATGCAGCTGAAAGAACACATATGTCCTTACCATCATGAGTAGTTTTTGAAAGGAATGGACTGTAAACCCCATCTATAAATACAATTTTAAATGAGTCAATATCATTAAGCAGATATTTTTTTACATCTTTTAATTCAACATTGGTTTCAGATTTTGCATATAGACTGTAGTCTTTTTGAACTAAAGATTTTAATGATGTATATTTCCAAGATTCATCTTTTTTTGATGGAAAACCTAACTCTTCAAATCTCTTTAGTGCGACCTTTCTTTCCTTGTGAATTGGATTTAACAAATCAACATCTTGTTCAAAAGCAATAAAAGAATCCAATAATTTTTCTTGAAAGTTCATATTATGACTTTGCATTTTTTAACCAATCGTAACCTATTTCTTCAATTTTTTTTGCTAGGTCTTTATCTCCGGACTTAACCACTTTACCATCCATTACTATATGGACATAATCTGGGACAATATAGTCAAGTAGCCTTTGGTAATGAGTAATCACTAAGACAGAATTATTATCATTACTGCACTTAATAACTCCATTTGCAACTATCTTTAGTGCATCAATATCTAAACCGGAATCAGTTTCATCAAGAACAGCTAATTCAGGTTCCATCATTGCCATTTGAAAAATTTCATTTCTTTTCTTTTCACCTCCAGAGAAACCTTCATTCAGAGATCTTGATAAAAAATTCGAATCTATTTCTAGTAAGGCTGCTTTTTCTCTTATCTTTTTAAGCATTTCACTAGAAGGCATTTCGTCTAAACCTTTTGATTTCCTAGATTCATTTATAGCAGTCTTAATAAAATTAGTTACTGTTACTCCTGGAATCTCTACAGGATATTGAAATGACATAAATACTCCTTCATGTGCTCTCTCCTCCGGACTAAATTCATTAATTTCTTGATCTTTAAAGAAGATATTTCCTTTTGTGATTTCATAATCTTCATGACCTGAGATAACATTTGCAAGTGTACTTTTACCTGAACCATTGGGACCCATAATTGCATGAATTTCACCCTTATTTATTTTCAGGTTTATTCCCTTTAAAATTGATCTACCTTCTATTTTACAATGTAAATTATTTATTTCTAACATATCTTAATTTTATCCAACTGATCCCTCAAGAGAGATTTCCAATAATTTTTGTGCTTCAACAGCAAATTCCATAGGTAATTTATTTAGAACCTCTTTACTAAAGCCGTTAACTATTAGTGCAATAGCTTTTTCTGTGTCAATACCCCTTTGATTACAATAAAATATTTGGTCCTCACCAATTTTACTAGTTGTAGCTTCATGCTCAATTTGGGCAGTTTTATTTTGAACTTCAATGTATGGGAATGTGTGAGCTCCACATTTATTTCCCATTAATAATGAATCACACTGAGAGAAGTTTCGTGCATTTTTAGCAAGAGGTGAAATTTGTACGAGTCCTCGATAACTGTTCTGAGATTTTCCAGCTGAGATACCTTTAGAAATAATAGTACTTTTGGTGTTCTTCCCTATGTGTATCATTTTAGTTCCTGTATCTGCTTGTTGAAAATTGTTTGTAACAGCAATAGAGTAAAATTCACCAATGGAATTATTACCTTTTAAAATACAAGATGGATATTTCCATGTAACAGCAGAACCAGTTTCAACCTGAGTCCATGATATCTTTGACCTTTCGTGACATATCCCTCTTTTTGTAACAAAATTATAGACTCCTCCTTTTCCTTTTTTGTCTCCAGGAAACCAATTTTGAACAGTTGAATATTTAATCTCTGCATCATCTAGAGCAATTAACTCAACAACAGCAGCATGAAGTTGATTTTCATCTCTTGAAGGAGCAGTACAGCCTTCAAGATAACTAACGTAGCTTGATTTATCAGCTATTACTAGTGTTCTCTCAAATTGTCCAGTACCTGCTTGATTTATTCTAAAGTAAGTTGATAATTCCATTGGGCATTTAACACCCTTAGGAATGTAACAAAAAGAGCCATCAGAGAAAACCGCAGAATTCAATGCAGCGTAATAATTATCTTTTTTTGGAACCACTGTTCCAATATATTTTCTTACTAATTCAGGGTGGTTTTGAATAGCTTCAGATATTGAGCAGAATATAATTCCTTTCTCTTCAAGTGTATCCTTGAAAGTTGTAGCTACCGAAACAGAATCAACAACAACGTCCATCGCAACACCGCTAAGTCTTTTTTGTTCGTCAATAGATATTCCTAGTTTATCGAATGTCTTTAAAAGCTCTGGATCAACTTCGTCAAGTGATTTTAAATCTGGTTTCTTTTTTGGTGCTGAGTAATATGAAATATCTTGGAAGTTAGGTTTTGCATACTTTAGATTTGACCAATTGGGTTCTTCCATAGATTTCCATGTAGAGTATGCATCCAATCTCCAATCAGTCATCCATTTTGGCTCATTTTTTTTCTTTGAAATTGCTTTAACAATTTCTTCATTTAAACCAACAGGGAATGTCTCAGAGTCTATCTCTGTATAAAAACCATATTCATACTCTTTGGTTTCAAGCTGTTTTTTTAATTCTTCTTCAGTATATGCCATAAAAAAAAATCCTTGATAACTTTTGGCAAATATACAATTAAATCAGGGTTTATGGAATATTTCTAAGTGTTAATAAATCCATAATTATGTTATGATTTATAAATAAAATAAATGGTTCAATTAAGTTAATTTTGAACAATGGATAATTCAGAAAAAGATATTTCAAGTAATCTTAAAAATATTAGTGAAAAAGAACTAATTAAAAGAATAACAAAATCTTTTAAGAAAAAAAATAGTTCTACAAAAGTCGATATTGGTGATGATGCAGCAATTTTAAGTTTTGATAAAACCAACCTAGCTATATCTCAAGATATTTTGGTTGAGGGTGTTCATTTTGATTTATCTTATGTTCCTTTAAAACATCTTGGGTACAAAAGTGTTGTAGTAAATATCTCTGATGTAATTTCGATGAGTGTAAAACCCTCACAGGTATTAGTTTCGATTGCTGTATCAAATAGATTTAAAATTGAAGCCTTAGAGGAGCTCTACGAAGGAATTAAACTTGCATGTTCATTTTATGGAGTTGACTTAATTGGTGGTGACACAACTTCTTCTAATAAAGGACTGATGATATCAGTCACATGTATTGGAAGTACAGAAAGTAATAAGTTTACATTGAGAAGAGGGTCAAAGGAAGAGGATTTGCTTGTAGTTTCAGGTGACCTCGGATCTGCATATATGGGTCTTCAAGTACTTGAAAGAGAGAAAAAAGTTTTTGAGGTTAATCCTAAATCTCAACCAGATCTCTCTAACTATAGTTATTGTATTGAAAGACAACTAAAGCCAGAGGCAAGAGTAGATATTATTAATCACTTAAAAGAACTAAATATAAATCCCACCTCAATGATAGATATTAGTGATGGTCTTTCGTCAGAAATTAATCATCTTTCAGACAATTCAGGATTATCTTTTCATATTTATGAAGATAAATTACCTATTTCAGAGGAAACCAAAAAAGTATGTAAAGAGTTTCAGATTAGCCCTACAATTGCGGCTCTAAATGGTGGAGAAGATTATGAATTATTATTTACCGTTCCTAAAAGATTTAAAAAGAAAATTGAAAGCTCTGATTACTTAACAATTATCGGTTCAAGTTTAAATAAGAAAAATGATAATTGTATGATCACAAGTTTGGGTCAAAAAATAAATCTTAGTAACTCAGGTTGGGATTCATTTAGAGAAGATAATTAACCAAGTGCTACATCTAGCATCATCATAATTATAAATCCACCTATAAAACCTAAGGTTGCTATATCTGTATATTTATCAAGCTGAGTTTCTGGTATTACCTCTTCTACTACAACAAATATCATAGCTCCCGCAGCAAAAGCCAACGCGTAAGGTAAAATGGGTGTAAAGAAAGTAACTGCAAGCGCACCAATAACAGCAGCTATTGGCTCTACGATAGCAGAAAGCTGACCATACCAAAAGCTTTTAAATCTGCTTATACCGGACCTTCTTAGTGGCATTGCTACTGCTATTCCTTCTGGAAAGTTTTGGAGTCCAATTCCAAAAGCAAGTACAACGGCACCTGCAACAGATGCCTCAGGGATTCCTGCTGCAACTCCACCAAATAAAACACCTACAGCAAGACCTTCTGGAATATTATGTAATGTAATTGCTAAAGTTAGAAGAGTTGTTCTTCTCCATGGAGTTTTTATACCCTCTGCGTCCTCTTCTTTGAAATTTATATGTAAATGAGGTAAAACTTTATCGATGGTAAATATGAATAACGCTCCTAAACCAAATCCAATTGCGGATGGCATAACCTTTGCAAAACCTTCACCGGCACTCATTTCAATTGCAGGAGACAAGAGACTCCAAAAACTAGCTGCAACCATTACACCACCAGTAAAACCAAGCATACCATCTAAAGCCATTCTACTCATAGACTTAAAGAGGAATACAGAAGAGGCTCCAAGTGCTGTCACACCCCAAGTAAATAAGGTTGCGTATAATGCCCCCAATACAGGGTCCAGGTTTGAGAAATATTCAATAATTTGATCCATATTTGTATATTGTCTACTCTATTTATCCGCAAAAGTAAATATAACAACTACCATTACCAATGAAAATTGATGAAAAATATGACTATATAATTTGTGGAGGTGGAGCTACAGGTCTCCTTCTTTCTCATTCATTAATTTCAGATAGTTTTTTCGATAATAAAAAAGTTTTAGTTATTGAAAAAGAAATTAAAATTGAGAATGATAGGACATTTAGTTTTTGGGATAATCAAAAAAACATTCTAGATAAAATAGTTTTCAAATCATGGGGCAAGGCTGAATTTAAAGACATGGAGTTTAGTAGCTCATTTAGTCTTAAACCATATAAATATAAAATGGTTAGATCTGATAAATTCTATTCATTTATGAAAAGAAAGATTGAAAAAGCTTCCAATTTTACTTATTTAAATGCAAGTGTTGAGAATATTATTAAGGAATCTGGCATAAACCATATTGAAACAGATAAAGGAAATTTTCAATGTTCAATTGCTTTTTCAAGTATTTATAATCCTGAAGAATTTGAATTCAAGAAATACCCACTTATTAAGCAGCACTTTCTTGGATGGACCATTGAAACCCATGAAGATTTTTTTGATGAAGATAAAATAAGATTTATGGATTTTAGTATTGACCAGCACCAAGAAATTAGGTTTATGTATGTATTACCGTTTTCTAAAAAAAGTGCTCTATTCGAGTATACTTTTTTTGGTGGTGAAGTCATGAAGAATTCAGATTATGAAAAAGAGATAAAAAAGTATCTTGATAGAGAGGGTATTAAAAAATATAAAATAACGGAAAGAGAAAAGGGAGTAATTCCTATGACTTGTTATCCTTTTTTTAATGCAAATACAGATAGTTTTATCAGAATTGGAACTTCTGGTGGTTGGACAAAACCAAGCACTGGATATACTATTAAAAACTCAATTGAAAAAATTGATATGATTCTTAAATATATTAAAGAAGATAAGCCGTTATCAAAACTAAGATTTAAGAATAGATTTTGGTATTATGATGTTTTATTTTTAGATGTTCTAGTTGATTCAAAAGGAAAAGGAAGTCGGGTTTTTTCTGATCTATTTAGAAATAATGACCCGCTATTACTTTTTAAATTTCTTGGTGAGAAAACAAATATTTTTGAAGAGATTAGAATTTTTGTATCAGTAAATATTATGACTTTTGTAAAGTCTCTGATAAAAAGGGTTAAATCTGTCTATCTAAAAGATTTCTTGAAAAATTAAGTATCTGATCCTTTTTGTTTGTATCAACCTCTAGTTGACTTATATTTTTAGAAGCTTTATTTGAATATTCTTTTACTTTTTTCTTTAGATAGTCGACAGATCCAGAATCTTCATAGAAAGTTTTAATTTTACTAATCTTTAACTCTTCACTTAACTCATCAGAGTAAAATACCTTTTCAAATTCTTCTCTTTGATTTTTACTTAAATTTTTAATTGTATATATGTAAAGTAATGTCTTCTTTTTTTCAATAATATCTCCTCCAATTCTTTTTCCAAATTTTTTTTCATCACCAAAGCAGTCGAGCAAATCATCCTCTAACTGAAATGCAATTCCAAGATTTAATCCTATTTCGTACAATATTTGCTTGTTTTCATCTTTTGTATTTGAAACGATACCTCCAAATTTATAAGCACAAGCAATTAGTTCAGCTGTTTTATTTTGAATCATCACAAAATATTTTTCTTCATCTACAATATTTTGATTAGAAAAATCAATATCGTATTGCTGACCCTCACACAAAAGTCTTGAAGTCTCTATAAGCTGTTTAGATAATTCTAAATACGTTAAGTCATCATATTTTTTTAGAAACTCATAAGATATTATTAGCATTACATCTCCAGATAAAATTCCTGTATTTATATCCCATTTTGAGTGGATAGTTTCTTTACCCCTTCGCATTAATGAGTTATCCATTATATCGTCATGGGCCAAAGTAAAATTGTGAAATATCTCAAGAGAAGCAGATGCGGGTAAGGCTTTTTTTGAATCATTTGATAAAATATCAGAAATACTCATTGTTATTAGAGGCCTTAGTCTTTTACCTCCAGATTCAAGAATATATTTAACTGGCTGATAAAGATTTTTTGGATCAGAATAAAGCAATTCTGATTTTAGAAAACTCTCAAAATTTGTAATTAAATCTTTCATTAATGAAATACAACAATAAATATACTATTTAATTAATTGTTAATTTTTTATTAATCATTTGTTTAATTCACATGATTAAGTTTATTTTGTGCTCCAATAATATTGTGGACAATAATTACTCAAATACAGAAATTAAAATTAAAGATGCTGCTAAATCACTTTTTTTAAAAAAAGGTTATAGCGCAACTACAACTAGAGATATTGCTCGAGAATCAGATATCAATCTTGCAATGTTAAATTATTATTTCAGGAGTAAAAGAAGGCTATTCGAAATAATAATGTTTGAGACCTTATATGAATTTCTTAGTAAAATGGTTGAAGTCTATAATGACGAGAAGACTTCACTTGAACAAAAACTAAAACTATGTTCTGAAAAATATATTGATATGATTATTGCTGAGCCTTTACTTCCAACTTTTGTTCTAAATGAATTAAAAAATAATCCTACATCTTTCTTAAAAATGCCCACAACAAAAATGATAATGAAATCAAACTTTGTAGCTCAATATCAAGAGGGTGTAAAAAAAGGTATTTACAGAAAGGTTGATCCCATTCATTTTGTAACTAATGTTTTAAGTGTAATTGTTTTTCCGTTTATGTGTAGTCCAATAATTATGAAGATTGAAAATCTCTCCAAAAAGGATTTTAACATAATGATGACTGAAAGAAAAAAATTAATTCCAGCTTGGATAATTCAAATGATAAAAAAATGAGAAAATTATTATTAATAATATTTTTTAGCTCAACAGTATTGGCTCAAGATGACATACTAAGTTTAAGTTTAAATGAGGCAGTAGAATACGGTATTGAAAATAATAGAAATTTAAGAAACGCTGAAAGAGAGATTCAAATGGCATTTAAGGAAAGGTGGAAAACTATCGCAATTGGGTTGCCAAATGTTTCATTAGAATTAAATTATTTAAATAATCTTGAACTCCAAACGTCACTTATACCAGCTGAATTTTTTGGGGGTAACAAAGGGGATTTCTCAGAGATTCAATTTGGAACTGAGCAGTCTGCAATTGGTTCAGTCAGAATGGAACAACTGCTTTTTGATGGCTCATGGCTTGTTGGGCTTGAGTATAGTCAGATTTATTTATCTGGTTCTGAAAACTTTTATGAAAAGACTTTTCTGCAAGTAAGAGAGTCTATTGTAAAACTTTACAGCCTAGTAGTTACACTTAATGAGGGGATAGCACTTCTAGAGGATAATTTAGAAAATTTTAAAAAAGATTTATTCGAAGTAACTGAGCTTTATGAAAATGGATTTGAGGAAATTGAAAATGTTGAGCAGATTAAAATAACTCTTGCCCAAGCTGAGCTTTCACTTCTTCAAACAAAAAAAACACAGGAAAACCAGCTCAATTTATTAAAATTGATTTTAGGCATCAATCTTGAAGATAATCTAATACTTACTACTTCAATTAACGACTTTATTGCTGAGAATATAATTTTCTCGAGTTCAATAGATAGTTTTAGCGAAGATCAAAATATTGATGTAAAGATTTCTCAAAATTTATTTGATACTAAAAGAATAGAGTATAGATTAGAGAAGTCAAAGCAACTCCCGAAACTTTCTGGATTTATAAGTGGGACCTACACAGGATATAACAATGAATTTGATTTCACTAACAAAGCGCAGAATTGGTTTGGTTCATCAGTTTTTGGAGTAAAATTTGAACTTCCGCTTACCAATGCCAATAAATTAAATGTCTCATCTCAAAAAGCTAAAATTGCAATGGATCAGGCAGCAACAAATCTAGAAGAACAAAAAGAGAAAACACGTGCAGAGGTCCAACAAAAATTAAACGATTATCAGCTAGCTGTTCAATCTCTTAGTGTTAATGAAAAAAATATGAGATTATCAATGTCGATTGAAGAGAAGAACTCTATAAAGTTCTTTGAAGGCTTAGTCACATCTTTTGAACTTAGACAGGCTCAGCTGCAACTATTGGATTCTCAACAAAAATATTTGAATTCAGTTTTAGAAATTATCTCAGTTAAAACAGAATTAGAAACATTATACAACAATTAATCATGAATAAAATTTATACCCTTTTACTAATCATAATAATAAGTGGATGTAACTCTTCTAGAAATGCATCGATTGAGTCATTAATTGAATCAAGAGATCTAGAAGAACTTAAAAAAAGAAAAAAAGAATATGTTGATGCAATGAATACAATGAAGGTTGAACTCAACGAAATAAACGATGGAATCTCATTGTTAGATGAAAATGAAAGACTTACGCTTGTTTCAAAATATGAGATTCAACAAACTATT
Source organism: uncultured Bacteroidota bacterium (assembly GCA_902560025.1). The sequence goes on from CACEKL010000005.1 coordinate 22,052, forward strand.
TTTAACACTTACATTGAGGCACAAGCAAACCTAAAAACTAGAAAGAATATTTTAATACTTCCAGAATTTCAAGGTACACTAGAAAAAGTTTTTGTAAGTGAAGGCCAAAAAGTAAAAAAAGGACAACTTTTGGCAGAAATCAATGATTCAGGGCTTAATGAACAGTATGAACAGATGGTTATCCAGGCAGAGTTTGCTAAAGAGAATTTTGAAAGAACTCAAAGATTGTGGGACAATAATATTGGTTCTGAAATGCAATATTTAAAAAGCAAAACAGATTTCGAAGCGAGTAAAAAAATGGTTGACCAAATGAAAGATAGACTTTCAAAAACAAAAATATATGCTCCATTTGATGGAGAAATAGATGAAATTATTTCTAATGTTGGATCTAACTTAATACCTGGTGTTTCCCAAATTCTTAGACTAGTAAATCTTGACATAATTTATGCCGAGTCTTTCGTTTCTGAAAAATATATCTCGTTTATTAGTGAGGGTACCGAAGCAATTGTTCAAATACCCCTTTTAAATATGGATTATAGATCATCAGTTAATCAGACAGGTAACTTTATAAATCCAAGTAACAGAACATTTAGAATTGAAGTGCCTGTAGAAAACTTTGATAATAGGATTAAACAAAATCTTGATGCAAAAATCAAAATTAATATTTACAAAAAAGATGATGCAATAGTGATTCCACTTAGAATTGTTAGAGAAGATGCTCTTGGTAAAAATTTTGTATACGTAATGTCTGAAGATAACAAAGAGGGAGTTTATTTAACTTCTAAACAATTTATCACACTTGGAAATAAGAGTGAAGACAAAGTTGAAGTTACAGAAGGTCTTGCACTAGGAGACATAGTCGTTTTAGAAGGGGCATATAGTGTAGAGGATTCCCAAAGAGTAAAGCTTATAGATTAAGATGAATAAAAAAAATAAAGAATTTTTTCTTTCAAGCTGGGCAATAAATAATAAGACTATTATTTATGTTTTAATGACTATTTTTTTAGTCTCAGGTATTACAGCATATAAAACTATGCCAAGAGAATTATTCCCAGAAATTAATTCCTCAAATATTTTTGTAACAACTATTTTTCCTGGAAACAACGCTGAAGAAATTGAAAAGTTAATAACAGACCCTTTAGAACAAGAAATTAAAGGTGTTATTGGACTTATTGAGATTGAATCAACATCAAGTGAAGGTATATCAATTATAAATATTGAATTTGATGATGACATACCTACTGAAGTTGCAAGACTGAGAGTTAAAGATTTAGTAGATAATGTAACTGTAGGTGATGATTGGCCAACCTTTAATAATGCTAAAGTTGATCCAAATATTTTTGAATTTGATATAGCGGAGAGATTTCCTGTATTAAACATAAGTTTAGTTGGTGATTATAAAGTTGAAGAGCTAAAGGAATATGCAGAATATCTAGATACGAGAATTGAGAGACTACCTCAAGTCAAGACTGTAGAGGTTCGAGGTATACAAGATTTTGAGGTTGAAATTGCTGTGAATCCATATAAAATGAAGGCTACTAAAACAAGCTTTGGTAATATTATAAATGCAATCTCTCAAGAAAATATTACCATTTCAGCTGGTAGTTTAATTTCAGATGGACAAAGAAGGAATGTTAAAATAATCGGAGAAGTATCTGATCCTTCTCAACTAAATAGACTTATAGTTAAGAGAGATGATGGTCCAGTTTATCTGGAGGATGTCGCATCAGTAAGTTTTAGGGAGAAAGAAGCAACCTCATTTACTAGATCATTTGACCAAAAGACAGTTATGCTTGAGGTTGTTAAAAGAGGTGGTGAAAATGCAATTTTTGCATCAAATTCAATTCAGGAAATTATAAAAGATGCAAAAGAGAATTTTTTGCCTGAAAACCTAGATGTTGTTGTTCAAAATGATCAATCTGAGTATACAATTAACTCAGTTAATGACTTAATGAATAATTTAATATTTGGAATAATTCTAGTTGTAACTGTCCTAACATTTTTTCTTGGTCTTAGAAATGCTCTTTTTGTTGGATTTGCAATTCCGATGTCCATGTTCATGTCATTGGTAATTTTATCAGCTTTTGGATTCACTTTAAATAGAATGGTTTTGTTTGGACTCGTAATGGGTCTTGGCCTATTGGTAGATAATGGTATCGTTGTAGTAGAGAATATATATAGACTAATGTCTAAAGAGGGTATGTCAAGAGTTCAAGCTGCAAAATTGGGAATTGGTGAAGTTGCCCTTCCGATTATTGTTTCTACTGCTACTACTATTGCTGCATTTATACCTCTAGGCACTTGGCCTGGAACACTTGGTGAATTTATGATATACTTCCCTATTACACTTTCTGCTATTTTAGGATCATCATTAATAGTTGCAATTTTTTTCAACTCAATGTTAGTTTCGAGTTTCATGGATTTAAGTGAGCGAGAAATTAGTAGGACAAACCTTATGAAAATGACATATATACTTGGAGGACTTGCAATAGTTTTTGTATTATTTCAAGATACTAGAGCAATAGGATCTTTACTTGCATTTATATGTTTTTTATTCTGGTCTTACAAGTATGTTATTAAGAATTCTGCTGTAAAGTTTCAAAATACATTGTTGGTAAAATTGGAAAATAGGTATAACGAATTTTTATCATTTGCTCTTGCAGGATTTAGACCTTATTTGTTCCTGCTTGGAACAATTTCGTTATTCTTTGTTTCAATTTTACTAATGGCTATATTTCCCCCTAAAGTTGAATTCTTTCCTGACAACGAACCTCAACAAATACTAGTTTATTTAGAGTATCCTGAAGGTACAGACATTAAAAAAACAAATGAAACTTCAATGCTAATTGAGTCAGAGGTTTACAAAGTAGTAAATAACTCAAAGTACATCGATAATGGCTATAACTTTTTAGTTGAATCTGCTATATCTCAAGTAGGAGAGGGTGCTGGAAATCCTGAAACAGATGCTGGTGGTACTGGTGAAATTCCTCATAAAGCTTTAATCACAATGACAATGAGAGAATTCAAATATAGAAGAGGTATGTCAAGTGAGGAATTAAGAAAGGAAATTCAAGTTGAATTAATCGAAAAGTTTCCAGGAATTGCAATTTCCGTAGAAAAAGACTCCCAAGGACCTCCAGGAGGATATCCTGTAAATATTGAGATTTACGGAGAGGATTACGAACAATTAATTGAAACTGCAATTTCAATGAAGAACTATTTAAATCAGGAGAATATTGAGGGAATAGAACAACTAAAGATTGATGTAAGCAGAAGTAAGCCCGGTCTTGAATTTAATGTAGACAGAGAAAAAGCTGGTGAACTTGGAATTCCTACTGGGCTGGTTGGACAAACAATTAGGAATTCAATAATTGGGTCCAAAGCTGGAATATATAAGTTGAGAGGAGAGGATTATGAAATTAATGTTAGGTTTGATGAAGAATTTAAAAATGATATTAATTCTATTATTAATCAGAATATTGTTTTTAGAGACCAATCAACTGGTAATACAAAGGAGGTTCCGATCGCATCTATTGTTGATCAAAAGAATATTACATCATTTAGTGCAATCAAGCATATTGATCTTCAAAGAGTAGTTACTTTATATTCATCAATACTTGCCGGATCTAATGCAAATGAAATTGTAAATACTGCTGAAATTGCTTTGTCTGGATATGAAGCGCCACAGGGTGTTGAATATAAATTTACAGGAGAAATTAAACAGCAATCTGAAAATCAAGAATTTTTATCAGGAGCTCTTCTAACAGGTATAGCACTAATCATTTTATTACTTGTATTTCAATTTAACTCAATTTCAAAACCATTTATTGTTCTTGCATCAATTGTTTTAAGCTTTACTGGAGTATTTCTAGGTATAGTAATTTTTAATTTGACATTCAGCATACTTATGACTATGCTTGGGATAATTTCTCTTACTGGAATTATTGTAAATAATGCCGTTGTGTTAATAGATTATACTCAACTATTATTTGATAGAAAAAAAATAGATTTAAATATGTCAAAAGACGAAATAATTGATAAGATGACAGCTATGGAACTTGTTAAAAAAGCAGGTAAAGCAAGACTTAAACCTGTTTTACTTACAGCTATAACGACTATTTTTGGATTGATTCCACTTGCGGTTGGTTTAAATATTGATTTCTTCTCTCTTTTTGCAAATTGGAATCCAAATGTATACCTAGGTGGAGATAATGTTATTTTCTGGGGACCTCTTGCTTGGACCGTAATTTTTGGAATAACGTTTGCAACTTTTCTTACTTTAATTATCGTCCCATCTATGTATTATATAATACATCTTGCCAGAATTAAACTAAAAAATATCTAGTTATATTTACATAATAATTTATGAATAGAACTAATAACTGCGGTGAATTAACAAAATCTAACTTAGGTCAAACAGTAAAACTTTCCGGCTGGGTAAATAAAATCAGAGAAAAGGGTTTTATAATTTGGGTTGATTTAAGGGATAGATATGGTATAACTCAACTGGTATTTGATAAAGAAAGATCTAACGATGAGATTTTTACAACTGCCAGTCAACTTGGAAGGGAATTTGTTATTGAAGTTGAAGGTTCAGTAATTGAAAGAAAAAGTATTAATGAAAATATTGATACTGGTGAAATTGAAATTTTAGTTACTAGTATAAATATATTGAACAAGTCTTTAACACCTCCCTTTACAATAGAAAATGAGTCAGATGGAGGTGAAGAATTAAGGATGAAATATAGGTATCTTGATATAAGAAGAGAGCCAATAAAAGAAAACTTAATTTTTAGACACAGTTTATCTCTTGAAGTAAGAAATTATTTATCAGAAAATAATTTCATTGACGTTGAAACTCCTTGTTTAATTAAGTCAACTCCAGAGGGTGCAAGAGATTTTATTGTTCCAAGTAGGTTAAATCCTGATCATTATTATGCTCTTCCTCAGTCTCCTCAAATCTTTAAACAACTTCTAATGATTGGTGGTATTGATAAATATTATCAAATCGTAAAATGTTTTAGAGATGAGGATTTAAGAGCTGATAGACAACCTGAATTTACTCAAATTGACTGTGAAATGTCGTTTGTTAATCAAGAAGATGTTTTTCAACAATTTGAAGGTTTGATGAAAAGAATATTTTCAAAATTTTTAGGTTCTGACAATACAACTTTTGATAGAATAACATATGAATCTGCAATAGAAAAATACGGAACTGATAAACCTGACTTGAGATATGAACTTTTGATTAATAACATTTCAGATGAGGTAAAGGGTAAAAACTTTCAAATTTTTGATAATAATGAAATAACTGTTTGTTTAAGGGTTGAAGGAAAATCTGATCTTACTAGAAAAGAAATTGATGAAATTACGGATTGGGTTAAAAGACCTCAAATAGGAGCTTCAGGCTTATTGTGGATAAAACACAACAATGACTCTTCATTTAAATCATCATTTGATAAGTTTTTTTCAGAGTCAGATTTGAAAATTATTTCTGAAAAAATTTCTTCAAAACCTGGAGATATAATCTTTATTATGTCTGGAGAATACAAAAAAACACTTGAACAATTAGGCTCACTTAGAGTTGAATTAGCAAATAGGTTTAATTTAATTGATCAAGAAAAAATTTGTCCTTTATGGGTAACTGACTTTCCTTTATTTGAATGGGACGAAGAAGAAAAAAGATTCTTTTCAATGCATCACCCTTTTACCTCACCAAAACCAGAATTCTTGGATATTCTAGATAAACATCCCGAAAAAGTTATTGCAAATGCATACGATTTAGTCTTAAATGGCAATGAGATTGGTGGTGGTTCAATTAGAATTCATGATTTTGACACACAAATGAAAGTTTTTGAATTATTGGGCATGAGTAAGAAAGAATATACAAGTCAGTTTGGTTTTTTAATTGAGGCCTTGAAATATGGTGCTCCACCTCATGGAGGTATTGCCTTTGGACTTGACAGACTAGCTGCAGTTCTTAAAGGAAAAGATGTAATTAGAGACTTTATTGCTTTCCCTAAAAATAATAGTGGAAAAGACTTAATGATTGATGCTCCATCAAAATTAACTAAAGATCAGTTAAAAGATTTATCACAAAAATAGAAATGAAGATTTTTGTTAAAATATTATCCTATTTAGTTTTTATAGGTGTGTTTGTTGGAATTTTTTCAAAAGAATTAATAGGTGATAAAACAGGAGATTTAATCATTGGAATATCTGTCTTAGTAGGAACTTTGATTTTCATGCCTTTATTTCTTGCAATTAGATGGAAAGGAAAGAAGCTGAAAGACTATACTCTTAGTAACGAAAACTTAAAAAAAATGAGAGAAAAAGCTGGTGACTTTAATCTCTGATTTTTTTAAAAAAGCTATCTAGTAATTCCTTAGACTCTTCTTCCAAAACTCCTTTAATAATTTTAATATCTCTATCTACATTTACTATGTGCTTTGAAAACCCTCTTTTTTGGTCAGATGCTCCATAGACTATAGTTTTAATCTTTGACCAATAAATAGCTCCATAACACATCATGCATGGCTCAAGTGTTGTGTATAGAGTACAATCTTCAAGATTCTTACTATTTAAATTGTTTTGAGCTGATGTAATAGCAATTAGTTCAGCATGAGCTGTTGAGTCATTTAATAATTCGACCATATTTGAAGACCTTGAAATAATTTCGTTATTGTGAACAATAACACACCCAACTGGAACTTCATCTTTAAAAAAAGCATAGTTTGCCTCTTGAAGAGCTTTTTTCATAAATTGATTATGAGCTAGTTCCATCTAGCAAATTTACAAAATAGGGGGATTTGAATTAACGAACATTTATCTTTGTATATTCATAAAATATTCATGGATTAATGGAGAACTCGAAGAATCTTTTTTTGTTGGATGCTTATGCATTAATTTATAGAGGATATTATGCTTTCATTAAAAATCCAAGAATTAATTCAAAAGGCACTGACACTTCTGCTATTTTAGGTTTTATGAATTCTTTATTTGAGATAATAAGAACACAAAACCCAGATTACTTAGCAGTTGCATTTGATAAAGGTGGATCTGTGACACGATCTGAAATGTTTGAAGAATACAAGAGCAACAGAGATAAAACACCTGAACCAATTCTTGTTGCAATTCCATATATAAAAGAAATTTTAGAAGGAATGAAAATTCCCATTCTTGAAAAAGAAGGTTTTGAAGCAGATGACATTATTGGAACTGTTGCAAAAGATGCTGAAGAGAATAATTTTAAAGTTTATATGGTTACTCCCGATAAGGACTTTGCTCAACTAGTTTCGGATAATATTTTTTTATGTAAACCTGCTAGAATGGGTAATAGCATGGAAATCTGGGGAGTTGATGAAGTTAAAGATAAATTTGAGGTTGAATCGCCTGATCAAGTTATTGATTATCTTGGAATGATGGGAGACTCAGTTGATAATATTCCTGGACTTCCTGGGGTTGGTGATAAAACTGCAAAAAAGTTTATCAAACAATATGGAAGTTTAGAAAATTTACTTCAGAATGCTCATGAAGTAACAGGTAAGCTTGGTGAAAAGATAATTGATAATAAAGAATTAGGTGTATTGTCAAAGAAATTAGCAAAAATTATTTTAGATGTACCAATAGATTATAATCTAGATGAATTTAAATTGTCAGATCCAGATAAAGAGATAGTCTTAAAAGTTTTTGACGAGCTAGAATTTAGGAGAATAAAAGAGACTTTTTTTAAAATTTTTGGAACTAATTCTAACCAATTAGAAGAAAAAGGTGCTGAAGTTGTCCAGGGAGATTTGTTTAGTGAAACCTATAATTTAGAATCTAATAAAGACAGTTTAAATGGTTCAAAGTCAATATATCAAAGAATAGAGTCATTTGAAGAGTTAAAACTATTAGTAGAGAAAATGATGAAGCAGGAAATTGTAGCATTTGACACTGAAACAGAAGGTTTAAATGCACTGGAAACAGATATTGTTGGAATCTCATTTTCTTGGCAAAAGGGAATAGGTTATTATTTACCTATAAAAAATAATAAATCAGCCCATGAAAAATCATTTGAAATTTTAAGACCCTTTTTTGAATCTACTGAAATTATTAAAGTTGGACACAACATAAAATTTGACATACAAGTATTACACAAGTATAATGTTAAAGTATCGTCCCCAATATATGATACAATGGTTGCGCATTACCTTATTAATCCAGATATGAGACATAATCTAGATACCCTCTCTGAATCATACCTTAATTATTCTCCAATTTCAATAGAATCTTTAATAGGAAAGAAAGGAAAAAATCAAATATCAATGAGGGATGTTTCAATTGATAAAATTACAGATTATGCAAGTGAAGATTCAGATATCACTCTTCAGCTGAAAAGTATTTTTGACAAAGAGATTGAAGTCAATAATTTAAGTAAGATTTTTTATGATATTGAGATTCCGATGATTAATGTATTAAGCGAGATGGAAACAGAGGGGATAAAAATAGATACCAGTTATCTAGAAAAACTGGATAAAGAATTTGAAGAAGACTTGGAAAAATTAAAAAAAGAAATCTTCAAAAAATCTGGTGAAGAGTTTAATCTAAATTCACCCAAACAACTAGGTGAAATTTTATTTGATAAGTTAAAACTAGTTAGCAAGCCAAAAAAAACTAAAACTGGTCAATATTCTACTTCAGAAGAAGTTCTTTCAAGTTTAGCTAATGATCATAAGATCATAGAGGATATTCTTGAGTGGAGATCTCTTGATAAACTTCAAAATACTTATGTAAAATCACTACCTAATGAGGTAAGTAGTTTAACTAATAGAGTCCATAGTAGTTTTAATCAAACCGTAACTACAACAGGGAGGCTTTCTAGCAATAACCCTAATTTGCAAAACATTCCAATAAGAACTGCAAACGGTCAGAAAATCAGAAGAGCTTTCATACCTAGAGGTAGTGATTATATATTGATGGCAGCTGACTATTCTCAAATTGAGTTAAGAGTAATCGCATCTATGAGTAATGAAAAGAATATGATTGATGCTTTTGTAAATAATCAAGATATTCATACAATGACTGCCTCTAAAATATACAATGTTGACCCAGAAAATGTAACACGTGAACAAAGGGGGAATGCAAAAACAGTAAATTTTGGAATTATATACGGAGTTTCAGCATTTGGACTTAGCCAACAAACTGATCTAAATAGATCTGAATCCAAAGTTATGATTGATAACTATTTCATAAACTATCCTGGTTTAAAAAAATATATGTCTGATCAAATTGATTTTGCAAGAAACAATGGATATGTTGAAACTATAATGGGTAGGAGAAGATATCTCCAGAATATCAATTCTCAAAATAATATGCTTAGAAGCAGTTCTGAAAGAAATGCAATAAACGCTCCTATTCAAGGTAGTGCTGCCGATATTATCAAAATTGCTATGATAAATATTAATTCTGAGTTAAAAAAACAGTCTTTAAAATCAAAAATGCTTCTTCAAGTTCATGATGAGCTTGTATTTGATGTTCATAAATCTGAAAAAGATAAGATTAAAGATATCGTTAAAACCACTATGGAATCTGCTGTTAAGCTAAAAGTCCCTCTAAAAATTGACCTAGAATTTGGTAAAAACTGGTTAGAAGCACATTAATTAGAAAAAAGTTTTTTTAAAATTCATTAAAATAGTACATTTGCACGCCAAGAATTAATAATAATATTAATGACTAAGACTAGTTATAAGACAATTTCGGCAAACAGAAAGACAGTTAATAAGGAGTGGGTTCTTGTTGATGCCTCTGAATTACCATTAGGTAGAACAGCATCTATTGTTGCTAAACTATTAAGAGGTAAACACAAGACTAATTTTACTCCCCATGTTGATTGTGGTGATAATGTTGTAGTAATCAATGCCGATAAAGTATCTTTATCAGGAGACAAGTGGTCACAAAAGCAATATATAAGCCACACTGGATATCCAGGGGGTCAGAGAATCATTACTGCTGATAAACTTCACAAAAAAAATAATATTAAGCTTTTAGAGAAAGCAGTTAAAGGAATGCTTCCAAAAAACAAGCTAGGTGCAGATTTATTCAGAAACCTTAAAGTATTTCCAGGTTCTGAGCATGATCATGAAGCACAAAAACCAAAACCAATTGATGTTAATAGTAAAATATAATGGAAGTAATTCATAAAATAGGAAGAAGAAAAACATCTGTTGCGAGAGTTTACATGTCAGAAGGTAAAGGCAATATAACAGTTAATAAAAAATCTTACTCTGACTTTTTTAGCACAGCTACTCTTCAATACAAAATACTACAACCTTTTAACTTAACTGATACTAAGGACAAATTTGATCTATCTGTCAACGTTAAAGGCGGCGGTGTAAATGGTCAAGCAGAAGCTGTAAGGCTTGCAATTTCAAGAGCCTTAGTTGAATTTAATGAAGAATTCAAATCTACATTAAAGGCAGAAGGCTTAATGACTAGAGATCCTAGAATGGTTGAAAGAAAGAAATTTGGACAGAAAAAAGCTAGAAAGAAATTCCAATTCTCAAAAAGATAATATATGGCAAATAAGGAAGTTAAAGAATTATTGGATGCTGGTGTTCACTTTGGACATCTAACTAGAAAATGGAATCCTAATATGGCTCCATATATTTACATGGAAAGAAATGGGATACACATTATTAACCTCTATAAAACAGCTGCAAAACTTGATGATGCTGTTAATGCGCTAAAAAAAATTGTATTATCTGGGAGAAAAGTTCTATTTGTAGCAACTAAAAAACAAGCTAAAGATATTGTAGCTGAAAAAGCAAGTTCTGTTAATATGCCATACATTACTGAAAGATGGCCAGGTGGAATGCTAACTAATTTTGTTACAATTAGAAAAGCTGTCAAGAAGATGAATGCAATTGATAGAATGAAATCTGATGGTACATTTGAAACGCTTTCAAAAAAAGAAAAACTACAAGTAGATAGACAGAGAGCTAAACTTGAAAAGAACCTTGGTTCTATCTCTGAAATGACCAGACTACCTGGGGCTATATTTGTGGTAGATACTTTAAATGAAAAAATATCTGTCCAAGAAGCTCAAAAGCTAAAAATTCCAATTTTTGCGATGGTTGACACCAACTCTGACCCTAATGATGTTGATTTTATGATTCCTTCGAACGATGATGCTTCAAAATCTATTGAAAAAATTCTAGATATAGTTTGTAAGGCAATTCAAGAATCCTTAGATGAGAGAAAGAAAGAGAAAGAAATTGCTGAACAAAAAAAATTAGAAGAAGCAGCTGAAAGCACTGATGATGCTGATACTTCTGAAGAATAAAAATTAATCTTTAAATTTTACCAAATTGAAAATAACTGCATCTGATGTAAACAAGTTAAGACAATCCACTGGAGCTGGAATGATGGATTGTAAAAAAGCTCTTGAGGAGTCTAACGGAGATTTTGAAAAAGCTGTTGAAATTCTTAGAAAAAAAGGTCAAAAAGTTGCTGCAAACAGAGCTGACAGAGAGTCTTCTGAAGGTGTTGTTTTAGCTAAAGTTAGTGATGACAATACATATGGTATTATAGTTTCTCTAAACTGTGAAACAGACTTTGTTGCAAAAAACGAAGATTACATTGAACTAGCTCAAAGTCTTGCAGATCACGCATTGAATTTCACTGATAAGGACTCATTCCTTAATTCAGATTTTGATGGAATGAAAGTGTCAGATAAACTTTTAGAGCAAACTGGTGTTATTGGTGAGAAAATTGAAATAGGTTCTTTTGAATATTTAAGCTCTGAATTTGTTGGGTCATACATTCATGCAGGGAATAAAATAGCCTCAATTGTTGGTCTCTCACAAAAGTTTGATAATGCTAGTGAAGTTGCAAAAGACATTTCTATGCAAGTTGCTGCGATGAATCCAGTAGCACTAAATGAAGATGGTGTTAGTCAAGATATTATTGAAAAGGAAATTGAAATTGCAAAAGATCAATTAAGGCAAGAAGGAAAGCCAGAAGAAATGCTTGATAATATAGCCAAAGGAAAACTAAAAAAGTTTTTTAAGGAAAATACCCTTGTGAATCAACAATTCATAAAAGACAGTAAGCAAAGTATTTCTGATTATCTTAAATCTCAGTCAGAAAATGCTGAAGTAACAGGCTTTTCAAGAGTTGGACTAGTTTAACTAGAAAGGTAAGTCATCTTCTGTTAAATCATCATCTTTAGGAGGATTATCATTTTCTATAGGCAAGTCCTCAGGAGCAGAATCCATAACTTGGTCATCTAAAGATTCTATTCTCCAGCCTTGTATTGAATTGAAATATTTAATTCCTTGATCAGGACTCTCCCACTCTCTGCCTCTAATATTGATTCCAATTCTCACAGTTTGTCCAATACTATAGTTGTCTAGTAACTCACAGTTATTTTGGATAAATTCAATCAAAATGTGCTGAGGGTATTGCTCTTCAGTTGTAAGGACAAGTTCTCTTTTTCTGAAACCGTTGTCTCCATATGTCTTGATATCACCAATTAGCTTTATTTTTCCTAATAATTCCATTATAAATAAGATTTAATTTTTTCCATTATATCGACAAACTCATCATCACTTAATTTAATCTTTGAGTTAAACGACATATCATCCATCTTGTTGATTGGGATCAAATGTACATGAACATGGGGAACTTCCAGTCCTATTACACTTATTCCAATTCTTTGACAATCTACTGCTTTTTTTAGTGCTTCAGCAATTTTTTTTGAAAAAATCATTAAGCCCTTATATGTTTCATCATCAAGATCAAACAGTTTATCTACTTCTTTTTTTGGAATACATAATGTATGACCTAATGCATTTGGATTTATATCAAGAAAAGCATAATAATTTTCATCTTCATAAATCTTATATGATGGTATTTCTCCTAGAATAATTTTTGTGAAAATTGATGCCATTATCTTGAAATTTCAAGAATTTCAAATTTAACATTACCATTTGGTATTGAGATTTCTGCAGTATCTCCAACTTTTTTACCCAGCAGACCCTTTCCAATAGGAGAATCAACCGAAATTTTTCCTTTAGCCAGGTCTGCTTCACTTTGAGCAACTAATTTATACTCCATTGTAGCAGAATTATTAAGATTTTTAATTTTAACAGTAGATAGAACTAAGACCTTTGATGTGTCAAGTTTAGATTCGTCTATAATTCTTGCATTTGAGAGTGTTTCTTCTAATTTAGAAATTTCAAGCTCTAAAAGACCCTGTGCTTCTTTTGCAGCATCATATTCTGCATTTTCGCTTAAATCACCTTTATCTCTTGCCTCAGCAATTGCCTGAGATGCACGCGGACGCTCAACATCTTTTAGATGATCTAACTTCTTCCTTAGGTTTTTTAAGCCTTTTTCAGTATAGTATGATATCTTACTCATATTCAATGCAAAAATCCCCTATAAAAGGGGATATTTACTCTAATTTACAAATTTTTGATTAAAACTTAAAGTCTAAACCTACAAGGATATTGATCTCTGCTTGAGGATAGTAATATGTACCTTCATAAGTTTTAATTTGATTATCAGTTGGGACATCATAGGTATAGTAACCTCCATAACTTACATATTTAGAGTTAAATAAATTATTAACTAAAACCTTGAAGTTTATATCATCTGATAGTCCTTTAATACTCATTTTATGAATGAAGTTTAAATCATGAACAAAGAATGACTCTAATTTAGAAATTGGTGAATTAGTTTGTGCAAAATATTGTTCACTCACATAATTAGATCTTAAAGAGATTATTACTTTCTCATTTGGGGAATAGTCAATTATGTTATTTGCTATAAAGCTTGGAGAATAGGCTAAATCTGTATTTCCATAGTTCTTAAGAATTCCATCAAAAATTGAATAAAAATCTTGGTTCTTATTACTACTAATTGAAAGATTAGTATTTAAATTTAGTTTAGAGCTTAAAGTAATGTTTGAGTCTAATTCAATTCCTAATCTATAAGACTCTCCAATGTTTCTTCTAATTTCATACCCATTAATATCTCTTTGGCCAGTTAACACAAGTTGATTATCGTAGATCATATAAAAGGCATTAACATTAATGGAACTATTCTCTAATGTTAATTTCCAACCTAGTTCAAAATCATTTAACTTTTCTGCATCAGGACTCCCATTAGCATAGTCAGTTCTTGTTGGCTCTCTTTGCGCTCTAGCATAAGAAAAATATATATTATTAGAATCATTTAAATTATAGAATAGTCCAAACTTTGGGTTGAAGAAATTAAACGTCTTATCTAGACGGCTAAAACCTTCCTCAACATAACCTGTAAAAACTGAATTAGCAGATATTCCTGCTTCATATTTTATATTTCTATACTGTAGATCACCATAAATAGATAATTTATCATTTAAATAATAGTCAATTTTAGCGAAAACATTAAACTCATTCTTATTTCCATAGTCATCGTAAAATTTTTCCTTAAAGCTATAGCTGTTTTCAGAATTTGAATCTTGATCAATCCATAAATACTCTCCATAATGTTCACCAGAATATTTATTATATGAACCTCCAATTGTAGAACTATATTTTATTGTTCTTTGATTTACACTAAAAATAAACCCATAAAAATCATTATCTAACCATCTTCTATCAATATAATCAGAGCTATCATATCCTACATTGTAATTCTCATAAAACCCTCTACCATATGTGTAATGGAGTCCAAAATTTGAAGTCCAACCACCTAAATAATTTTGATTCCAGTGGAGTTGGTAGTGATCTTGTTTGTAATTGTCAATCTGATCTTTATAATATAAAGTGTTTCCTTCTTCATCATAAAATTCTCCAGCCATATTATACTTCCTGTTTGATTCTAAGGTTGCTGAATCTATTCCATACCAAGCTTGGTCTGTTATTTCATGACCCGCAAAATTTAATAATTTGACTAAAGTATTCTCATCTCTATAGATTCCTTGTAAAAAGTATGAGCGAAGGTTGGAACCTGATCTATCAATATAACCATCTGATTTAATCCTAGAGATTCTTCCTGATAACTCAAAATTATTAATAAAGCCTGTTGAAAAGCCAACTGAATTTTTAATTGTGTTATAACTTCCTAAGGTATTGTTAACTTCAAAAAAAGAATTTTCTGAAGCCGCATTTGTTTGAATATTAATACTTCCCCCAAATGCACCAGGTCCATTTGTTGAAGTCCCCACTCCTCTTTGAACTTGAATACTTTCAATTGATGAGGCAAAGTCTGGTAGATCAACCCAATAAACTTGCATTGACTCTGAGTCATTATATGGAACTCCATTAATAGTAACATTTACCCTAGTCTGATCTGAACCTCTAATTCTTATGGATGAGTATCCAATACCTGAGCCAGAATCTGAATGACTAATTACAGATGGAGTGTTTTTTAAAAGAGTTGGAAGATCTTGGGCAAGATTAACTTTATCAAGATCTTGCTTAGTAACATTTACAAATGTTACTGGGGTATTATATTTTGCTTTAATAGCATTAACAGTAACCTCATCTAAATTAAGAGTTTTAATTAGAGAATCCTGGTCTTTTTGGTTAACTATTTCTTGTGAGAAAGATGATGTACTTATAAGTACAAGAAGTATATATTTTTTCATTTTAAATTCCTTTCACAGTATTACCTGTCTAAGTTCTATGGGTTTAATCTCAGCTTATTCTAAGCACCCCAATTCGGATCTAAATTAAGAATTTTTTACTTATAAAGTCTATTGAGTCTTCAAACCTTTTCTTATAGTCAGAACCGACTATAATGTCATAGGGCACACCCAGCAAATCCAATTCTAATTTATGAGCGTCGAACATTTTTTCTCTTTCGTTTGGCCTATCCCTAAGATCATCTTGAATCCACTCTGTGTCAACATTTAAAATTAAATAGTAATTATAACTTAATTTTTTTGATTGATCAATAATCCACTCATTACAGTATCCATTAAAGTGTGTTTTAGACCAAGCAATTGTTGTAAGTATATTAGTATCACAAAACAATAATTTATCTGCTTTTAAAAGTGCTTTATTCTCGTTATCTATTTGTCCTTTGACTATATCAATTAGATCTTTTTTTGTACATACTGTATTTGATATGTCCCATTTATCTTGGAGAAAATCTCTAGCAAATTCTTTAGCGAAGCTAGTATTATAGTGTGAAGCTAAATTTTGAGTTAAAGTAGACTTTCCTGTAGATTCAGGGCCACATATAACTATTCTTTTAATTTCTGCTGATTCTTGTCTAAGATTTTTTTCCATGAAATATATCCTAATACTGCAAGTATAAGAAAAATAATATATTGAATAGAAGATATTGTTAACCCTTTATAAAAGTATAGAGGTACAGTTATTAAATCTCCAATAATCCAAAAAATCCAGCTCTCAATCTTTCTTCTTGCCATTAGCCACATTGCAACAAAAAATATTGCAGTTGTAATATTATCTACATATGCAGTCCAGTTATTCCATTTATCAAAATAATCGTAAACAAAGTATATAAATATCAAGCTTGAAAATGCTAGGATGAATAGATATTTAATTTCATTTGTATTTATGGTGGATACTTGATTGACAAAAATCTTATCTTTTTTTCTAGACCAAAAATACCAGCCATAGATAGACATTGAGAAGAAGTATGCATTTATTATAGTATCTCCTAACAATGAAAAATTTAAAAGAATGTATACAAAAATTCCTGTACCAATTAATCCAGTAGGATAAACTAAAATATTATTTCGTTTTGCATAAACTACACTAGTAATATTCATGATCACAGCAAATAATTCCAAATAAATAAATGAAGGGGAGTACGAGGAGTACTGAGAAAAAAGAAAGTCAAAAATTTTATCCATTAATTAAGATTTCTTAGCGTGACAGATTATATATTCTCCAATAAATAAAAAGTCTAAATCAAATTTAATCACAATATTATCCTTTTTATAATATCCTGCTCTAAATAAATCTTTATCATTAATTGTATCAATTTCTAGATCATTTGAAAAGCTTACCCCTTCTTTACCTAAAGCCTTGAAAATTGATTCTTTTGCAGACCATACTTTTATTAAAAATTCCATATTATTTGTTTTACCCAAAAATTTAACCTCTTTTTTACTAAGGAACTTACTTTTAATTTTAAATATTTTATCTGTTTTGTATTGAATGTCTATTCCAAAATGAGTTTCATTTGAAATACCAATAGCTACCATTTCATTAGAATGAGAGATAGAGATACCTTTTTGTTTATTTAAAAAAGGCTTTCCTTTTGAATCATAGTCAATATTTAATTCTGGATCTTCGTTTTCTAAAAGCTTTCTTACAGCAAGAAAATATTCCTTGAATTTTTTTCCCTTTCTTATTTTTAAAAGTTTTTTATCATCCTCATTAAGGTGTTTATCACTTAATTCGCCTGGTATTATCTTCCATAGAATAACTTTAGTCGAATTATTAATTAGGAAATCTTTAAGAAAAGGCATTTGATAAAATAGATTAAATCAGGTATTTTTGCCCAATAAAGATACATATGAAAAATAAAACAGATAACAAATACGTTGCATACAAAGTTAAAGATATCTCTTTAGCTGAATGGGGGAGAAAAGAGATAAAACTTGCAGAAGCAGAGATGCCAGGTTTAATGGCTTTAAGAGATAGATTTAAAAAAGAGAAACCTCTTAAAGGTTCTAGAATTGCTGGATGTCTTCACATGACAATTCAAACTGCAGTTTTGATTGAAACGTTAGTTGATCTGGGTGCTGAGGTAACATGGAGTTCATGTAATATATTCTCCACACAAGATCATGCTGCTGCTGCTATTGCAGCTAGTGGGATTGCTGTGTATGCATGGAAAGGTATGTCAGAAGAGGAATTTAATTGGTGTATTGAGCAAACACTATTTTTCGGTGAAGAAAAACTTCCTCTAAATATGATTCTTGATGATGGCGGTGATCTTACTAATATGGTCCTTGATGAGTTTCCAGAGCTTGTATCTGAAATTAAAGGTTTGTCTGAGGAGACAACAACTGGGGTTCATAGGCTATATGATAGAATGAAAAATGGAACACTTCCACTTCCTGCAATTAATGTTAATGATTCTGTTACAAAATCTAAGTTTGATAATAAATATGGATGTAAAGAGAGTGCAGTTGATGCTGTAAGAAGAGCGACTGATATTATGCTTGCAGGTAAAAGAGTTGTTGTCTGTGGATATGGAGACGTTGGTAAGGGAACTGCAGCTTCATTCAGAGGTGCTGGCTCAATTGTCACAGTTACAGAAATAGATCCTATCTGTGCACTTCAAGCTTCAATGGATGGTTATGAAGTTAAAAAGTTAAAGTCAGTAGTTTCAAATGCTGATATTGTTGTTACAGCTACAGGAAATAAAGATATAGTAAATAAAGAAACATTTAGAATGATGAAGGATAAGACTATAGTATGTAATATTGGTCATTTTGATAATGAGATTGATATGAATTGGTTAGAAACTAATTTTTCTGAACAGAAAACTACTATAAAACCCCAAGTTGACTCATATAGAATATCAGAGGATAAAGAAATTATTATTCTTGCTGAGGGAAGACTTGTTAATCTTGGTTGCGCAACTGGTCATCCAAGTTTTGTAATGAGTAATTCATTCACTAATCAAGTATTAGCCCAAATAGAGCTTTGGAATAATGCTGATAAATACGAGAATAAAGTATATATGCTACCTAAGAACTTAGATGAAATGGTTGCCAAACTTCACCTAGACAAGTTAGGCGTTGAGCTTGAAGAGTTGTCTAGCGAGCAAGCTAAATATATTGGAGTCCAAAAGAATGGACCATTTAAACCAGAATATTATAGATATTAAGCCTTAGCTGGCTCAATTGAAACAAAAGACTTGTTGTTTGATTTCTTTTTGAAAGTAACAATACCATCAACTTTGGCATGAAGTGTATGGTCTTTTCCTAGGTATACATTTTCACCTGGGTTATGGACAGTTCCTCTCTGTCTAACAATTATGTTACCAGCTTGGGCAAATTGACCGCCAAAAATCTTAACTCCTAGTCGTTTCGACTCTGATTCTCTTCCGTTCTTTGAGCTACCAACTCCTTTTTTATGTGCCATAACTAATTATTTTTTTGCAGCTGTTGTTTTCTTTGTAGCTGTTGTTTTCTTTGTAGCTGTTGTTTTCTTTGTAGCTGTTGTTTTCTTTGTAGCTGTTGTTTTCTTTGCAGCTTCTGCTTCTTTTTTAGGAGCAGCTTTTTTCTCGCTTATACCTTGAATAATAATCTCTGTAATAGGTTGTCTGTGACCGTTTTTTACTTTGTATCCTTTTCTTCTTTTCTTTTTAAAAACAATTATTTTATCATCTTTTAAATGAGAAATAACTTTAGCTTCAACTGAAGTGCCTGATAAAGAAGGTTTCCCTACTTGAACTTTCTTACCATCATCTATAAGCAGAACATTGTCAAATGAAACTTTAGATCCTTCCTTAGCATCGATCCTGTTTACATAAAGTTTCTGGTCTTTTGAAACCTTAAACTGACTACCTTGTATTTCAACTACCGCGTACATAGCTAATTTTTGAATTGCAAAATTAAACTATTTATTATAATAAACAAGACATATTAGGGTTTATAGTTCTATCCAGTTTTGATTATTTAATGACCAGTCAACAACTTGTTTTATCCTTTGAGTTAGCTTGATTGATGGTTTCCACCCTAATTTTTTCATTTTTTCACCAGAAAGGGAATATCTGAGGTCATGACCTGGCCTTGAAGAATGAAAATCAACCATCTCATAATTAAGTTCCTTTCTTTGACAACTTGCAATAATTTTAGCAAGTTGTAAATTATCAATTTCTTCAGAACCTACAATATTAAATTTTGGACATTTTGCACCTCCAAAATCAATTTTAGATTCTATCTTATTTGAAATAAGAAAATAAATTGCTTCAGCTACATCTTCAGCGTGAATATAATGACGTGAACCTGCAATTTTTTTTGACTTATCAGAATGTATAGTAACCTTTTCCCCATCTCTAATTTTTTTTATACACATTGGTATAAATTTTTCAGGATGTTGTCTCTCTCCAAATACATTCATGGTATGTGTTATGTATACTGGTAACCCATATGTATTCTCATAAGCAACAGATAATTCCTCACCTCCAGCTTTTGATGCACTATAGGGATTTGTTGAGTTATATCTATCATTTTCTTTATAGTCCACGCCTTTTGGGGCTGGACCAAAAATCTCATCAGTACTAAAATAGATAAACCTCTCAAGTCCAGTTGATTTATGGATACTCCTTGCGTATTCAAGAATATTAGCTGTTCCCACAACATTATCTAAAACAAATTCCATCGGAAAATCAATACTTCTATCAACATGTGAACCGGCTGCAAGGTGAAGAATTATATCAATTTTTCCTAATTCTTTCTTTATCCAAGGATTAATTTCAGATTTAAGATCATGAAAAACAATTTTTACTCTAGACTTCTCCTTTTGTGAACAATTAGATAAAATATTTTCAAGTCTATTTAAATTTCCACTATAGTCTAACCTATCTAAAGATATAATGTCCCAGTCTGTTTTTTTCAAAAGATAATTTATAAGATGGTGTGCTATAAAGCCAGCTCCACCGGTAATTAAAACTCTTTTCATACATTAAGGTTTTTAATATGATTAGCTAATCTATCTTTAGGCTCCCATCCCAATAAATCCAATAGTTTATTGTTTTTTCTTAATGTCTTCTTATAATTACCTGGTTGGTCTGGAATTGAAACTGATTTTGCATTAAATCTGAGTTTAAACATTTCAAACAATTCATTAACGCTATAATTATTTCCAGTTCCTAGTTCCCATCCATCTTCTTGAGATATGTCTGAAAAACCTATTTTAATTAATCCATCAACAATATCATTGACATGGGTAAAATCTCTTCTTTGCATTCCATCACCAACTATTGGTAAAGGTTCCCCTTTAATTGCCTTAGTTGTCCATATACCAATTACATTTCCAAATTTCTCATCTCTATTCTCTCTTGGCCCATAAACATTATAAAATCTAGCAATTTCTACCTTAAGACCATAACTCTTCTTGTATAGTTTACAAATTTGCTCACCAAGATATTTATACATTGCATATGGAGAATCCTCAGGACTAAAATGTTTAGAGGAAGAACCAGCATATACGACTTTTACATTATTTTTTTTTGCCCATTCCATAACCTTCATTGTTCCTCTAGCATTTACCCTAAAGTAATCTACTGGATCTTCAAAAGAAGGTTGAACTCTTGCTTTTGCAGCCAAATGATAGCATATATCAATAGACTCGGTAATATTTGAGATATTCTCTATATCATCTTTAATATATTTTATATTGTCATGCTCATTTTCTTTTTTTCCAAACGAATAGTCATCGATGGAAAAAACGTTATGCCCCTCATTCATTAGCCTCTCCGAAAGGTTACAACCTATAAAGCCAACCCCACCTGTTATTAATATATTTTTCTTATCACTCATATATTAAGTTTAAAATTTCTTTTTTTCTGATTAGTGAACTAAAATGTTTGAAATAATACTTCTTAGCATTTTCACCTTTGTTAATTAATTCTGAACTATTTATTGATGCAAAACTATTTATTTTTTTTGCTAATTCTTCATAATTATAATTTTCCTCAACAATACCACAATCAGAATCAATGATTAACTTAGCACCTTCTCCATCTAATACTCCAATTATAGGCTTACCAAGAGCCATGTATGTCTGCAATTTTGCAGGAACTGTCTTGGAGAATATAACATCACTTTTCAGGGACAAAAATAATGAATCTGCTTTACTAACTATTGATGGTATCAAATCAATACTAACTTGATCAATAAAGCTTACTTTAGAATTTAAATTATTTTGATCAATCTGATTTATTAGATGTGACTTAAACCTTCCATCTCCTACGAAAGTCCAATGTATATTGTCATCAACATGCTCAATAGTTTTTAACAGACTTTTAAAATTTTGTGATTTCCCAATATTCCCTGTGTAGACTATATTAAATTTTTTTGTGTTTATTGAGAAACTACTAGTATCATTTATTATATTGTCTTCAATTACTTTATCTGCCCAATTTGGAAAATAAATTATTCTTCCATCAAATCTTTGTTTTACAACGCTAAATAAAGATTTAGAGCTAACAAGAATAGAGTCATACTTTGAATATACCCACTTTACCATAATCTCTAATGAAGAAATTATAAAACTTGACTTTACTACTCCAACTGCCTGTAAAGACTCTGGCCAGATATCAAGATCCCATAAGATTTTTTTAGTTTTTTTAAAGAATGAATAAACTACTGGATGAAAAGCTATAAAAATTGGACTAGTGTGATGGACAAAGACAACATCATATTTTTTTTTGAATAAGGCAATATAGATTGTAAAAAAAAAGCATGATATAAAATATGACAAATAGTTTATTATTAACATCAGGTTTGAGCCACTGCCTCTTGGAATTAAAAAAAGCCTATTGATAATAACATTGTCTTTAAATATATTAGAGTATTCTTTAATTATCTTTCCTGAGGGATAATTTGGCAAACCAGTTATTATACGAATATGAGATTCCCTAATAGAAAGCCATTCAACTATTTCATTAATTTTAAATTGCTCTGGATAAAAGTGATTGGTATAAATTAAGATTCTTTTTGCCAAATAACTCTATTTACATAATTAATATATGATAATATAATTCTTTCTATTTTAAGGGAAATGTTTGGAATTTTATAATCAGCGACTTGTATTAAACCTATTTGATTATCATCCTCTAAATCAGTCAAGGATTTAATACTTTGTAATATTCTGTCAGCGTTAAGACCTGTCATAATTACTGCTGATTCTTCCATGGCTTCATGTCTTTCATGAGTTTCTCTTATATTAAGTGCTCTAAATTTTAAGATAGACGATTCTTCCGAAATAGTCCCACTATCAGATAGGACAACAAAAGAATTCATTTGAAGTTGGTTGTAGTCTACAAATCCAAGAGGATCAACCAATCTAATCAATTTATTCAAGTTTGGTTTATTCTTTTTAAATATTTTTTTTGTTCTAGGATGTATGGGAAAAATCACAGGTATTTTAAAAACTTCTGAAATTTTATTTAATGAATCAATTAGTTTATTAAAATTAATTTTTGCATCAATGTTTTCTTCTCTATGACATGAAATCAAGAAATATTCATCTTTTTTAAGTTTAAGATTTTTTAAAATTTTAGATGATTTTATTTTGTCCATGTTTTTATTCAAAACCTCATACATAGGTGATCCAACCTTAATTATTCTATCAGCCGGTATTCCCTCATTCATAAGGTTATTTGAAGCATTGGAGCTATATGTTAAGTTTATATCAGAGATATGATCTACGAGTCTTCTATTTGTTTCCTCAGGAACTCTATAATCAAAGCATCGATTTCCAGCCTCATAGTGAAAGACAGGTATCTTTTTTTTCTTTGCTGCAATAGCTGATAAACAACTATTTGTATCACCTAAAATTAACATTGCATCAGGTGAAATTTTCTCTAAGATTGGATCGATTTTTATCATTATCTCACCAATAGTTAAATTAGGATTACCTTTAGCTGCATCAAGATAAAAGTCTGGTTTATCTATTTCTAAGTCTTTAAAAAAAACATCATTTAAATTTTTATCATAATTCTGACCAGTATGAATTAATATATGTTCAATAAAATCTGAATTATTTAATCTGTTTATAATTGAAGATAACCTAATTATCTCTGGTCTGGTTCCAACTACAGTTACAATCTTAATTTTTTTCATATTATAAAATTAAACTTTTTCAAAGAATGTATCTGAATCATTCTCGTTGTAGAACTCATTAATCCAAAAAAGAGTTATAAGGTTTGTATCTCCTATATTTTTAATGTTATGAGTATACCAAACCTGCATATCAACATAACAAGGGCGTTTCCCGGATAGATTAAAGGAGCATCTTTTATTTGACCCTATTTTTTTTATATTTATCTCTGCTTCACCTTCTATTACTGAAAATCTCTCAATTTTTCTCGTATGAAAATGATTTCCGCGTGTATGTCCAGGATTAGTTATAGAAAAGGATACTTGACCCTTAGATGATGATTTTAAAATTTCTGAAAAAGTCCCTCTATCATCTTTGATTAAATTATGCTTTCTTGGGAAAAAGTTCTTAGGTTCAATATAGCTGTGAAAAGTGTTAAATAAATTGATCTTAAAGGGGTTATTTAAATCTGGAATATTCCCATTTTTAATGTAAACCTCATTAAAATCTTCAATCATATTCTTTACTTCCATAACTTTGATATTTATATCTTCAATAACTTTGAACTCATTACTTGAATCAACATTTATTTTTTGAATGATTTGCTGGACTAAATTATCAATATATATTAGGGGTACATCTTTATTTATTTTTACAATATTTTGAATTTTATTCAAAGAATTATGGCAAAATGTAGCTATAAATGAGTTGTAATTTGGTTTACAGAAGGGTCCAAAAACATTCGGTATTATCAAATTAATAAACGTAAATCCATATTTTGAAGAAGCATTAAAAAAGCTTTCTGCTGACTTTCTTTTTGAAACACCATATGCATTATCATCTTTTTGCTGAATTGATGAGGCAAAGATTAATTTTCCACTAAAATTAGTCCTTGATATTGATTTTATAAGCTCGTCAGTTAAAAATAAATTTTTCTTCAGAATAGACTCCTCGATCTTATCTCTGTTTACTCCTGCTAGATGAATTATGACATCAACTTTTGATATAATTTTATCGATCTTGTTTTGATTTTGAAAATAAAGTTTTTCAAAATTTACAAGCTTAAATGAAGGATATCTATATTTAATTGTATTATACAAGTGATAACCTATAAATCCATCTTGACCTGTTATTGCTATTTTCAAATTAAGCTTTATTTTAATTGAGAATTAACAAGTGGCAATTTTAAAAGAATTTCAATTAATTTATCCTTGTTAAGTATTTCTGTGTTTCCAGAGTTATATTCTAGTTGATCTTGATTATTTGAGGCTCCCTCAAAAAAATATTTATCATAATTTAGATCTCTACTATCTGCTTGGATTCTAAAATGATCCCCTAGATCTTCTGATTTTAACATTTCTTCTTTAGTAACAAGAGTTTCATGCATTTTTTCACCGTGTCTAACTCCAATTTCTCTAATTTTCGAATTAGAATTAAAAATTTCAATTAATGCTGCTGCAAGAGTTGCAATAGAAGATGAAGGTGCTTTTTTGATAAAAAGATCACCTTGATTTGCGTGTTCAAAAGCATAGTCAACTAGGTTAACAGCATCATCCAAAGACATCATAAACCTTGTCATATTTGGATCAGTAATTGTTAAATCTTTATTATTTTTAATTTGAGAAATAAACAGTGGAATAACAGAACCTCTCGACCCCATAACATTTCCATACCTTGTTCCACAAAAAATAGATTTATTATCATTTAGAATCCTTGACTTTGCTATCATAACCTTCTCCATTAGAGCTTTGGACATTCCCATAGCGTTGATTGGATATGCAGCCTTATCTGTACTTAATATCACTACTTTCTTTATACCATATGATTCAGCGGCACTTAATACATTTTCAGTTCCTAAAATATTAGTTTTAACAGCCTCAATAGGAAAGAATTCGCATGACGGGACTTGTTTTAGAGCTGCTGCGTGGAATATATAGTCAACATTTTTAACAACTTGATTAACTGAATTAATATCTCTTACATCACCTATAAAAAATTTCACTCTTTCATCGTTGATATTTTTTCTTAAATCATCTTGTTTTTTTTCATCTCTACTAAAAACAAAAATTTGAGAGAATTTATTATTACTTAGAGCTTTGTTAAGATATGCATTTCCAAAGGAGCCAGTTCCACCTGTTATTAAAAGTTTTTGATTAGCCATCTTATAGTTTTTTAATTATAACTGATAATTTTTTAAGAGAAACATCTTCAGAAAATAGACTTTCGGCAAGATTAACTCCATTTTTTGATATTTTTTTTCTCAAGTTAATATCATTTATTGTTTTTTCAATAGTCTTTTCCAGATTTAATTTATTATTAGGTTGAACTAGGAGACCATTAACATTATTAATAATATAATCTGGAATTATTCCAACAGAGCTAGAAATGGATGGCAATCCTGATGCTAAAGCTTCGATTAATGAGTTGGGCATACCTTCATACCATGATGGGAGTATAAAGATATCTGATGATTTTAGGTGCGAAATAATTTCTTTGTCTGACAACCATCCAGTTACTGAAACATCTTTTTGAATTTTATTTGAAAGACTTAGTTCCTCAATTTTTCTTTTCAGAGTCCCATCCCCAATAAATTTAATTTTTATTTTATATTTTTTAACTAGGCTCAAGAAAGATTCAAATAATTCATTAATTCCTTTTTGTTTTTCAAGCCATCCTACATATAAAATTTTTATATAGTTAGTATGGTAATTAATAATTCTATTTTTCCCAATTTGTAAAAGCTCCTTAGATGCAGTCCAGTTATTTATAATAAATACTTTTGATTTGTCAACTTTTAAACTTTGTACAACAAAATTATACCATGTTGGGCCTTGACATAGAACAACATCTGAGTATGAAAAAAGATGTTTTATTAAAGCTCTGAATAAAATATAATTATTAGACTGGTTAATAAGATTTCCCGCTCTTGGAAAGATTAATGATTTTACATTAAAAAATCTACAAATAACAAGCATTAAACCCTTTTCAATTGCACTGCCTCCATCTGAACAAAAAATTAAAGCCTTATCAGGTTTGTTTAATACTATATTAAATATAAATTTCCATAAACGAATGATAGCTAGTATAAGTCTGATAAAAAAATTAGGAGGTGGGTTAGATATTTGTGATGTGTCAAATTTTGTTATTGTAAATTGTTGGAAATACTTTGATTGAACTAGAACTCTAGATGATTTTTCAATACCTCCAATAACTTTTTTATTTTTTGGTGGAAATGAAGCAACTATTAATAAATTCAGCTTTTTGTTCATTTATCTAATACATTTTTATAATGATTAATCATTTTTATTGAAAGTCTTTTCTCCGAAAATAACGACTTACAATAATTTCTAATTTTTAAAGGGTCATAATTAGAATAATTTTCAAATAAATATATCATTGCCTTTGACATATCTTCAACACTTTTATTTTTAACTAGTATGCCTGTTTTATCCGTTATAATTTCATCTGAGCTTCCACAGTTTAATGAGATAATTGGTCTACCTAAAGCCATTGCCTCAACAAATATTACTCCAAATGTTTCAAAACTACTTGCATAAATAAATGAATGACAAGAGTTATATTCATGGGCAATATCCGATCTTAATTTTTTACCTAAAAATTGCACCTTTTTATCTATCTGAATTTCTTTCGTTAAATGTTTTAAATTTTTAAGTTCAGTTCCCACTCCAATTATTCTTAGTTCTGAATTAGGATATATAAGATTAAACTTCTTAAATGATCTAATAATTAAATCAATATTTTTTATTTTATGAAGTCTAGAAACACATAGAAAAATGAATTTATCATTAATAAGGGGCTTTATTTTACAACTTAAAAAACTATTATCTACAATATTATGATGTACTTTCCATTTTTTATTTGACTTTATTTCTTTATTAAGATATTTTGAATAGTTAGCAGAAACGGTAAAACAATTTGATGATTTATTTACAATCTCAATTACTCTAGAATAATAATTTTCAAATCCTTGATCTTTGTAATAAAATCCACTATTATGTTCAGTAATTATAAATGGAATTTTATGTTTATCAAAGATGTATTCTGCTAAAAATCCTGCATTAAATATTGATTGGGCATGGATGACATCAGGAATTCCATTTTCTTCTACATATTTTTTAAATAGTAAATAACCCATTTTTTTAAATACATAAATCTGAGCAAACTTTAATTTTATAAACCAATTACTCCACTTAAACTGATAGGTATTAACACCATCATCATTAAAAAAAGTAAATTTGGGAAACAATTTTATTTTTTTTGTATTTCGAAGCGATTTAAGTTCAGGGAATACTACACCAACCTTACAGCCTCTATTTTTTATTCCAATGGCTTGTTCTCTAAAAAAACTTCCAAGATAATGACCTTTATACTCGGGATACCATGAGGGGATTACTAGAATATGTAATTTCTTATCTATCATTATATATTTTGTTTACATAAGTCTATTACAAAAAAATTATTTTGAAAGTGTAAATGGTGTAATCCATTAATATTTTTGTCAAAATCTGGAATATGTGTTTTCACAATTCTTTCTTTATAATCATTCAAGCTTAATGAGGTTATTTGATTTATATTTAATCCCGCTCCATATTGTCCATTGACATTTACTTGAGAAGGCCTAAATAATTTATTTTGAAATGAAAAAATTGGCCCAGCATTTCTTGCTCTTTTTGAGTCAGTAATTACTGGATTAAGTTTATGAGAGTATATGTTATCAAATTTTAATGAGTCTATTTTATATATATATAAATCGCTACAATCATCTGAATTATAATTTTTTTTATTTAAAAATGCCCAAAGATTATTATTTTCATCTTCATAAATATTGCAGTCTTTTACTTTTTCTCCTTCGAATGCAGATGAATATAGACTCCATTTTTCTGGAAAGTCATCACACTTATAGACCTCTAGTCTATTATTTGCCGAAGATTCAGGTATCATATAGATCTCATTATCTTTTTGGTAAATAAATGGATATGATAAATGATAGTCTTTAACTAGTACATCTTTTATGTTAATTAGATTATCCCCGTTAACTTGACCACACGATATTTTACCAATTTTTTTTGAATAATCATAATTTTCAAAAAAGATGTATTTAATATTATCCTTTTCAACTAAAAAAGGATCAGCCCAAAATTCATTTTTAGGAGTTTCAATTAATTTTAATTTATCAATTTGTGTATGAAAAAAATTACCCTCTGAAAATGAAAGAGTCCAGTGATTATATTTTCTTATTTTAAAATGGGATATAATTTTTTGAAAAAGTTTAATTACAAAATTTTTATAAAAATTTATGATATACTTTAATGAATAAACTAGATTAGGGAACTTATACAATCTGTTTTTGTATTCTGGAGAATCCGATAGAGTAAGCTTTTTAGATTTTAAAAGATTTAAATTTTTAAATAATAAAACTATTGAAGAGTCATATACAACCCTCCTTGAGCGAACAAGTGACCAATGAAGATTATATGATCCCCTGTCAATAACTTTTCCACCATCAAGTTCAGGTGTCAACCTCTGTAGTGTTACTCCAATATTTTTATGTTTTTCAATTATTTCCCAAAAACATGGTGGACCACCTCTATTCACCCTATTGTCTCCATGATGAAATGACCATATACCTTGCTTTGCTATATTTAGTATATCTCCCCTTATAATATTAAACTCTGTCCTGATGATTACATCCAAATTAAATTGATCTACTTTTTGGCAGTCATTATCAGTGAATACATCTAGAAATCCCTTACTTTTTGGATAAAGCATAACTTTTTCAATAGAGTTTATTTTACTAATTAAT
>CACEKL010000006.1 GCA_902560025.1 uncultured Bacteroidota bacterium
TTCCTTGACTTGAATCAATTGGTGTTGTAATTCCATAAATTCTTGATATAAATCTCAAGACATTACCATCAACAACTGGGTTATATCTATCAAAACAGATTGATGAAATAGCAGAAGCAGTATAATCCCCTATTCCTTTAAGCTTTATTAGTTGATCATATGTTGTTGGAAATTTTCCGCCTAAATCATTTACTATGAACTTTGAAGTTTTATGTAAATTAATAGCTCTATTGTAATATCCAAGGCCTTGCCACGATTTCAAGACTGTGTCTTCATCTGAATTTGCTAAATCATAAATAGTAGGAAATTTATCTATAAAATCATTAAAATATTTTTTACCCTGAGTTATTCTTGTTTGTTGAAGAATTATTTCTGATACCCATACTCTATATGGATCATTATTTTTTCTCCAAGGTAGATTTCGTTTATTAAAACTATACCATTTTAAAAGCTCTATTTCTAAAGGCATATATATAGTAATTATATAGAAGTATGGAGCTAATTTAAAATTTAAATTTATATATTTGCTAGCCTTAAAAGCTAATTGTATAACCAAATAACAGAAAATGACAAAGGCAGATATTGTAAAAAATATTTCAGATCAAACAGGAGTTGACAAAACTGATGTACAAATGATCGCAGAAAAATTTATGGATGAAATTAAAAACTCACTCCAAAAAAATAATAACGTTTACTTGAGAGGATTTGGAAGTTTTATTGTTAAAACTAGAGCAGAAAAAACAGGTAGAAATATTTCAAAAAATACAGCTGTAATTATTCCAGCTCATAATATCCCTTCTTTTAAACCCTCGAAAACTTTTGTTGAATCTGTTAAAAAAAATGTGCCAGTCGGCTAATTAAAAATAACAAGTATGCCTAGCGGTAAAAAAAGAAAAAGACACAAGGTTGCGACGCACAAAAGGAAAAAAAGAGCGAGAGCAAACAGACACAAAAAGAAATAGTGTTTTGGGGTACACTCTAAACATCCCAAGTTCTTTGAAATAAAATATAACGCAAGTTATATAGATATTGAAAATGTTTAACCTTTCTACTTAATTGTAGAAATAAATTCAAAAACAGTGAAAAAAGAATTGATTATAAGATCAAATTCAAATGCTGTTGATTTTGCAATGCTCAATGAAGGAAGACTAATTGAGCTTGATAAGGAAGTAGGTAAAAACAAGTTTTCAGTAGGTGATATTTTTGTTGCAAAAATTAGAAAAACTATTCCTGGTCTAAATGCTGCATTTGTTAATGTAGGTCACGAAAAGGATGGTTTTCTTCACTATCATGATTTAGGTCCAAAACTTTTATCATTATCAAAATTCGTTGATGAAATTGATAATAAAAAAGTAAAATCGTTTTCATTTAATAAGTTTCAATTTGAAAAAGATATTCCAAAAAACGGACTAATTAAAGATTGTCTCAAGGCAAAGCAGACAACTTTAGTACAAATAATAAAAGAGCCTATATCAACTAAAGGTCCAAGATTAAGTTCTGAGATTTCTTTAGCAGGTAGATTTATGGTTCTGATTCCCTTTTCGGAGAGAATCTCTATTTCACAAAAGATTAAAAGTCAAGATGAGAAGAAAAGGCTAAGAACTTTAGTTAAGAATATTAAGCCAAAAGGATTTGGAGTTATTATTCGAACAGTAGCAAAAAATAAAACTGTAAGTGAGTTAGAAGGAGATCTTAAGGATTTGATTCTAAGATGGAAAAGACTTTGTATAAACTTTAGTAAAGCGGACTCTTATCCAACAAAAATCTTAGGAGAAATTAATAGAACTACATCTAAATTAAGAGATGTATTTGATGATTCATTCTCAAATATATATTTAGATGATCCTAATCTATATTCTGAAATAAAAGAATATATAAAGGTTATAGCTCCAGGTAAATCATCAATAGTTAAACTATACAAAGGTGTAACTCCAATTTTTGAAAAATATGGAATTGAAAGACAGATTAAATCATCATTTGGTAGAACTGTCTCAATGCAAAAAGGAGCATATCTTATTATTGAACATACTGAAGCTCTTCATGTAATTGATGTTAATAGTGGAAACAGATCAAATAAATCAAAAACACAAGAGGAGACAGCTATGGAAGTAAACTTAATAGCTTCAGCAGAAATTGCTAGGCAATTAAGATTAAGAGATATGGGAGGAATTATAGTTGTAGATTTTATAGACTTAACTACAAGAGAAAACAGAAAAAAGCTTTTTGATCATTTCTGTGCAGAAATGGCAAAAGATAGAACAAAACATAAGATTCTTCCACCAAGTAAGTTTGGATTAATTCAAATAACTAGGCAAAGGGTAAGGCCTGAAATGAATATTAAGACAAAAGAAGCGAATCCAAATAAAGACTTAGAAGTGGAAGCACCTATTCTACTGGTTGACAAAATCAATGCTGAACTTAACAAGATAGTTAAGAATTCGCGCTATAAAAGTGGAACAATTTATATTCACGTTCATCCATTTGTAGCAGCGTATATAAACAAAGGTCTATTTTCTTTGAAGAATAGATGGAGTTTTCATTATAAAAGGGTAATTAAAATTGTACCAAGAGACTCTTATTTATACCTTCAGTATAACTTTACTAATAATAGATCTAAAATTTTAAAATAAAAATGATAATAAAACCGCTTAGAGATTCTAAGCGGTTTTTTTTATATTATAACATGGAATCTTCAGTAAAAAGAAAAATTGAAAATTATTGTGCATACCAGGAAAGATGTCATTCTGAAGTAAAAAGAAAATTAAATAGCTTGGGGGTATTTGGACAAGATCTTGACGAATACTTGTGCTATTTAATCGATGAAAACTTTTTGTCTGAAACAAGATTCTCTGAGGCTTATGTAAGAGGTAAATTTAATAATAACAATTGGGGAAAAGTTAGAATTATTAATGAGTTAAAATCCAGAAATATTTCTGATTGGAATATTAATAAGGCATTAGATCAAATTAGTGAAAAAGAGTATAATGATAAGCTTAAAAACTTATGTGAAAAAAAAATTAATCCTAGTGAAAAGCCCTCGCCAAAATTAAAAGATAAAATAATTAGGAATCTTACTTATAAAGGTTGGGAAATAGATAAAGTAATAAAATTAGTTAATCAACTAATAAGGTAACTTGATTATTATTCATCTCAACTGTTCCAGACTCAATTTTAAGTATTGTTTCTTTATCAGAAATTTCAAATTGATCCTTAACACTAGAATCAAGATTCAACTTACCTATAATTTTAACTTCTCCTTTCTTTAAAGTAGAGACAATGGGTGCATGATTATTTAGAACTTGGAAGTCTCCTAATGAACCTGGAAAGAGAACCGAATCAACTTCCCCTTTGAAAAGAGTTTGCTCTGGAGTAATTATTTCTAGATACATTGTTATTTTGTTTCAGCAAGCATCTTTTCACCAGCCTCAATTGCCTCTTCAATAGTACCCTTTAGGTTGAAAGCCGCTTCAGGAATGTGATCAAGCTCACCATCCATTATCATATTAAAACCTTTAATTGTATCCTTTATGTCAACTAATGCTCCTGGTATTCCAGTAAATTGCTCTGCAACATGAAATGGTTGTGATAAAAACCTTTGAACTCTTCTTGCTCTTGCTACAGCTAATTTATCTTCTTCAGATAACTCTTCCATACCAAGGATAGCAATAATATCTTGGAGTTCTTTATATCTCTGAAGTAGTTCTTTAACACGTTGAGCACAATTATAATGCTCATCTCCTAAGATTTCAGGAGTTAAGATTCTTGAAGTAGAATCTAATGGATCAACTGCAGGATAAATACCAAGCTCCGCAATCTTTCTCGACAGTACAGTAGTAGCATCTAGGTGTGCAAAGGTAGTTGCAGGTGCTGGATCAGTTAAATCATCAGCTGGAACATATACTGCTTGCACAGATGTAATTGATCCATTTTTTGTTGATGTAATTCTTTCCTGCATTGCACCCATCTCAGTAGCTAGTGTAGGCTGATAACCTACAGCTGAGGGCATTCTTCCAAGAAGAGCAGAAACCTCAGAACCTGCTTGTGTAAATCTGAAGATATTATCAACAAAGAATAAAACGTCTTTTCCTTGACCATCAGCTCCCCCATCTCTAAAGTATTCAGCAACAGTTAATCCAGATAGTGCCACCCTAGCTCTAGCTCCAGGAGGCTCATTCATTTGCCCAAACACAAAAGTTGCTTTTGACTCTAATAATGCCTTTTTATCAACTTTACTTAAATCCCATTCTCCTGCTTCCATAGATTTTTTAAATTCATCCCCATAATTTATAATTCCAGATTCAATCATCTCTCTCAATAAGTCATTACCTTCTCTAGTTCGCTCACCAACTCCTGCAAATACAGAAAGACCTCCATGACCCTTTGCAATGTTGTTTATTAACTCCTGAATTAAAACTGTTTTACCTACTCCAGCTCCACCAAATAGACCAATCTTACCACCTTTCGCATATGGCTCAATAAGATCAATAACTTTTATTCCTGTAAATAAAACTTCAGTAGATGTAGATAACTGATCAAAGTCAGGTGCTTGCCTATGGATAGACATCCCGTCATCATTAATTTTAGGCAATACTTCAAGACCATCAATTGGGTCACCAACAACATTAAAAAGTCTTCCATAAACTTCTTTACCAATTGGCATTTGTATTGGGTTACCTGTTGCTATCACTTCTGTACCTCTGCTAAGCCCATCAGTTGAATCCATTGATATTGTTCTAACAATATTTTCACCAATGTGAGATTGAACCTCAAGAACTAAGATTGTACCATCTTCTCTTTTAATCTCAAGTGAGTCATATATCTCTGGCAGTGTGCTTTCTTTTGATGAGAATTCAACATCAACAACAGCTCCAATTACTTTTGAAACTTTACCTATATTTTTTGACATTTTTTACGTTTATAAAATTAAAGTGCAAATATATGTTGTATGATTATATTTTAAAAGCTAAAATGCCTTCAATTTTGATAATTTATCAAGAAAAAACACAACAATAAATTGGATGTTTAATCAAAGCTCTATTTTTTGTTTTTCAATTGATTTTATTGCTAAAAATGAGTAAGCCTTTACAACAAGGTTGAGATGTTTAAAACGGGCATCCTTGGTAAAACCATTCTTATATCTATAGAATATTTGTTGAACTATTACAGCTATTTTGAATAGTCCAAACACAAAATAAAAGACAATATTTTCAATTTTATTTCCAAATTTTTCAGAGTATAGATTAAGGATTTTATTTCTTGTTGGATTATTGCTGTCTAAAGTTATATTAAGACCAACTCCTTTGATAAAATCTGGATCATTATGCTGAATCCAATAAGCAAGAGATGTACCTAAGTCCATAAAAGGATCACCTATAGTACACATTTCCCAATCAAGTATAGCTTTAATTGATAAATCATTCTCATCTAAGACTAAATTGTCATATTTAAAATCATTATGAATCAATGAGACATATTTAGATTGAGATATATTAGACTTTAGCCAGTCCATCACTATTTCCATTTCCTTTAATTCTTCTGTTTTTGAATTATTATATCTTTTGCACCAGCCATAAACTTGTCTAGAATTATACCCTTCAGGATTTCCAAAATCACTTAATCCAATTTTATTTATATCAAGTTTATGAAGTTCAACAAAGGAGTCTACAAACTGTTCTGCAAGAAAATTAAATTGAGACTTTTCTTTAACGATTTGACTATAATTGTTACTCCTTAAGATAACACCTTTAACTCTCTCCATTAAATAAAAATCTGATCCAATAATATCCGTATTAGAACAATAGTGAATTGGGTCAGGGGTTTTATGATAGTGATCTTTAAGAGAGGAAAGAACTTTAAATTCTCTTGACATATCATGTCCAGATTTTATTTTTGCACCGTGAGGTGGTTTTCTTAAAATGTATTCTTTTTCATTTGACTTAATTAGATAAGTAAGATTAGAGTAGCCTGAGGGGAACTGAAGAATATCAAAACTTTTAATATCAAGATCTATAATTTCTGAAAGATATTCGAATAACTTTGAATTATTAAGTTTTTCATCATCTCTTATTTCTGTAGGCCTATCAATTAATTTTTTAGACATTATTTAATTGAACTTTAGGATTTTTTAAATGACTTAAGAATTAGTCTAGCTAACCTAGTTTTATGAACTTCATCTGCTCCATCATAAATTCTGGCTGCTCTTTCATGTCTATAAAATGATGATAGTATAATATCATCTGTCACTCCTAGTGCACCGTGGACTTGAATAGCATAATCAACAACTTTTTGAAGCACATTAGCACAATAAAATTTGATAATTGAAATCTCAGCTCTTGCATTGGAAGATCCTAATGAATCTATTTTCATTGCAGTTTCTTTAACCAATAATCGAGCTGCATTAATTTCAGCCCTAGACTCTGCAATCCAGTTTTGAATTGTTTGCTTATCTGAAAGGAAAACTCCATCTTCTAATTCTCTTGAAATTGCTCTTTCGCACATTAGGGTAAATGCTCTTTCACACATACCGATCCATCTCATACAATGATGTATCCTTCCAGGTCCAAGTCTTTTTTGAGCAATAGCGAAACCATCTCCCTCAGAACCAAGTATATTTGATTTGGGTACAATAACATTGTTAAATTTAATTTCTGCATGACTCTCCCAACCACCACCAGGATGTCCCATTATAGATACATTTCTAACAAACTCAACTCCTTCAGTTTTAGTAGGAACTATAATTTGACTTGCTCTTTTATAGGGGTTTACCTCATCAGGATCGGTTACTACCATTACTATTGCAAAGTCTGCTCCATCAAAACTTGAAGTAAACCACTTGTGCCCATTAATAATATAGTTTCCATTTTCTTTTTTTGCGACTGTACCCATTCTTGTAGGATTTGATCCTGCATAACCAGGTTCAGTCATGGCAAAGCAGCTTCTTGTTTTTCCCTCTAAAAGAGGTGTTAAGTAATCTTTTTTTTGTTGAGAAGTCCCTACTTCAATTAAAATTTCCATATTACCAGCATCAGGTGCTTGACAATTAAATACATAAAAACCGTATGGACTTCCACCAAGGATTTCACTAATTTCACCATGTTCTTCAAGCGAAAGACCTATTCCTCCATAATCAGTTGAGATTTGAGGTAACCAAAGTCCCATTTTTTTTACTTTTTCTCGAAGTTCATTGAGTTTAGGAAGTTTTTCATCCCATTCACAGCTGTATATCCATGGCTCTAATGAATAAAGCTCTTCTTTTACAAATTTTAATATTTTATCTTTTAATTCTTCAAATTCCATATTACTAGTATCTATAATTGCTTTAGTTTGGCATTGAATATATTAACGAAATTGTTTCAGCAACACATACAGGTTTTGTTTCTCCCTCTACTTCAAAAATAATTTTAAAAGTATATTTTGCTCCACCCTCAACAGCCTCTATATTTATTAACGAAACCTTACCTCTAAACTTTGATTCAGCTGGTGTGGCATTAGGAAATCTCACTTTTTCTAAACCATAATTTACAGCAAGAGCAACATTATTTAACTTTAGTGTTTGAAAAACAACCTGAGATGCAAAAGACAGAACATGGAATCCATGAGCTATAGTTTTCTTATAAGGAGAATAAAGTTTTGCTTTCTCCTGATCAATGTGTATCCACTGTTTGTCTTGAGTTAACTCTGCGTATGAATTTACTTTGTCTTGAGTCATCTCAAACCAATCTGAAATACCTATTTCTTTATTAAGATATCTATTAAGATCTTCTAAATTTTCTATTTCCGTTGAATAAGATTTTTCCATATTAAAGTTTTAATTTATCATATATCCACCATCTATATTAAAGGTTTCTCCAGTAGTATAACTAGATGCATTTGATGCCAAGTAAACTGCCATTCCCGATATTTCTTCAGGTTCTGCAGCTTTTCTAATTGGCAGATCTTTAAGCCATATTTCTAACATCTCCTCATTTTGCCATAAAGCTGAGCTAAGTTTTGTTTTAATTAATCCAGGACAAATTGCATTTGATCGAATTCCATATTTACCCCACTCCTTTGCTTGGGATTTTGTTAGCATACTAATAGCTGCCTTACTAATTGAATATACCCCTAGGCCTTTGTCTGGTTTATGTCCTTCAACTGACGAGATATTTATGATGGATCCGGCATTATTTTCTTTCATATATTTCATAACCATATTTGAAAGCTTAAACGCAGCTTTGACATTAATGTCAATAATTTTATTAAATAATTTATCATCTGCATTTTCAAGTCTATCA
The DNA here is from genome assembly GCA_902560025.1 of uncultured Bacteroidota bacterium. The sequence goes on from CACEKL010000006.1 coordinate 8,274, forward strand.
AAAACTGGATTAATTCCAGCATTATTTACTAATATATCGATTTTACCATATGTTTTTATTGTTGTTTCAACTAGATTTTTTAATTGCTCCTCTTCACCAACATGACATTCAACAGCCTCTGCCTTAAAGCCATTTTTTTTAATATTTGTAGCAATTTCATCTACACTTTCTTTTGTCCTACTGCTCAAAACTACACTTGCTCCAAATTCAGCAAAAGCCTCAGCTATTGATGCACCTATACCTCTACTCGATCCAGTAACAATAGCAACTTTATCAGTCAAATCAAAAAGGTTTTTATACTTATTGCTCATCTCTAATATTTTTATAACTCTGTAATATACTAATTGATTTAATTTTCTAAACTAAATAGTAAGTAAAAGAAAGAAAAAGATGTTTTCCTAATATTCTAATTGAGTTAGTATTTTTTAAAAGATGAAAATATTCTCATATATTTATTTAAACTGATTGTTAATTTTATACAGATTAATAATTAAAAAACCAACTGATTATGAGCGCAAATCAAGAACTATTTGAATTCAAATTTTACGAATGGGAAGAAAAGTTTAAAGATAAACCTTACCTAAAACAACCTTTTGGTGATGAATGGGAGGAATATACTTGGGGAGAGGTTGGTGATATGGCCAGAAGACTTGCTACAGGACTTAGATCTTTAGGTCTCAGAGATGGTGCTCATATTGGAATTTACTCAAAAAACTGTAGAGAATGGATAATCTCAGACTTAGCAATTGTTATGGCAGGCTACGTGTCAGTTCCTTTTTTTCCTTCTTTAAATGGAAAGGAGCTATCATATATAATGGAGTATGGTGATGTTGACGCACTTTTTTTAGGAAAAATTGAAACATGGGATGAAATTAAAAATGATTTGCCAGATGATATGCCAATGATAACATTCCCACATTATAAGGGGTGTTCTGAGGTAACAAGAGGCTTTAAGTGGCATGATTTTATAAATAGTCATGACCCAATTCAAAATCCAAATAAACCTAAATTATCAGATCTGTGGACAATAATTTTTACATCAGGTACTACTGGTAATGCTAAAGGTGTAATGCTCACTTATCAAGCAATCGACGGTATTAAGGTTGTATTAGATGACCCGAATAATCCTTTAGGAATAAAACATGATGGAAATAACGATTTTATATCTTATTTACCATTGAATCATATTTTTGAGAGAGTTGTAATTGAATGGTGTTCTTTCAGGTATGGAGGTATTATTTCATTCGTAGAATCAATTGATACTTTTGGTACAAATTTAAAAGCTGTTCAGCCGCATGTTTTCGCTGCTGCACCTAGGGTATGGACTAAGCTGCAAGTAGGAATTCTATCTAAGTTTTCTCAAAAAAAGTTAGATCTTTTACTTAGTATTCCAATATTATCAGGAGTATTTAAAAAGCTGATAAAAAAAGGACTTGGGTTTACGAGAATTAGGATTGCTGTTTCAGGGTCTGCTCCTATGCCAGTTGAGTTAATTGAGTGGTTTAGAAAAGTTGGAATTTATATAACTAATGGGTATGGAATGACAGAGAATTGTGCAATTTGTAGCTCTGTAGATGGTAAGGACTTTGAAAAATTACATACTGTCGGTAAGCCACAAAAAGGAGTTGATCTAAAAATTGATGAGGAAACTGGTGAAATTTTAATGAAAGGACCTTTTGTGATGACTGGTTATTATAAGAATCAAGAACTAACTGATCAGACACTCAGAGGTGGTTGGCTTCACACTGGTGATAAAGGATTTTTAGATGATGACAACTATCTTCATATTACTGGAAGGGTTGCAGATAGCTTCAAAACATCAAAAGGGGAATACATTGAACCATTAACTCTAGAACAATATTTTGTTAATATTAATGAGATAGAAGAAGTTTGTGTTGTTGGACTAGGTATTGCTCAACCAATTTGTCTTGTTCAATTATCTGATATAGGTAAAAAATCCTCAAAAGAAGATATTTCAGAGATGTTATCAAGTAGGTTAGATGAGGTGAACAGTGAACTTGTAAATTATAAGAAGATCTCTACATTAATTATAGTAAAAGATGAATGGACTCAAGAAAACGGTATAGTTGGTCCAACTCAAAAACTAAAAAGAGGAAAAATTCAGGATAAATATTCAAGTAACTATCTAAAATGGCATGAATCTGATGAAAAAATCATCTTTGAATAACCCCATTTTTTAGTATATAAAACTTTTCAAAATAACTGCTAGCTAAATTTTCTATTTGTCAGATGGAAAAATTTATATTAACTTCAACTTTAAATCAGATTAAGTTTAGTAGTGGGACATTCAAAAAATCAACAATTCCCAACACTTTTCTTGTCTTAAAAACAAATAAACTAGTTAGACTTAAGAATTAACTTTCGTATAACAAAACCTAATTAATATGAAAAATCTTTTAAATAAGTATTATTTAGCCTTTATGGCTGTAATTCTATTTGGTAGCGTTTATTCTCAAACTCAAATATCTGGTTCAGTAGGTGACTCAGAGACTATGAGTGGTATACCAGGAGTAAATGTTATCATTGATGGAACAAATATTGGGACTGTGACTGATTTTGATGGGAACTTCTCATTGAATACAAGTCAAGATCTTCCATTGACAATTGTTATTAGCTATGTAGGATATAGCGCAGAACGTGTTGAAGTAACCTCAGCTAATCAAGATATTAGCATAATGTTATCAGCAGGGCAAAACCTTGAAGAAGTTGTTATTTCAGCTTCTAGGCGTGCTCAAAAAGTAACTGATGCACCTGCCTCTGTGAGTGTGATTTCTACAAGACAGATTGAGAATTCGCCTCAGATAGCAGAGCCAACTAGACTACTTGTATCTGTACCTGGTGTTCAAATTCAACAACAATCAGCTAATACAATAAACCTTGAAATGAGAGCAGGATCTGGGACATTTGGTACTTCAACATTTATTATGCAAGACAATAGATCTCTTATTACTCCTGCTGCTGGAACTTACTTTAGTTTTCAACAGGGACTATCTAATTTAGACCTTGCATCTGTTGAAGTTGTAAGAGGTGCGGCTGGTGTTTTATATGGGCCTGGTGTTACTTCTGGTGTAGTCCACTTTAGAACTAAAAGTCCTATCGATTATACTGGTAATTCAGCTTCTATATGGGCTGGAGAATTAAATACTGTTGGTTCTGAATTTAGAATTGCTCGAGCAAATGATGACAAGACTTTTGGATGGAAAATTAATGCTAGAATTAATTCTGGTAATGACTTCGTTTATGATGATGAATCAGAACTTTCTGCTGCTGGAATTCCTATGAATAATATAATTCGTCAACCTGTAATAACTAACGATTATGTTGATGTAGTTGCATCACAAAATGGTACTGTATTATACGATTTTGAAGAAGGCAATTCTATTATTAGTTCCTATGATAACTTAAGCTTAAATACAACTTTAGAATGGAGACCTTCTGATGAGACAAATTATACAGTAAGCGGTGGAATAAATTCTGGAAGTGGTTTGTTTTGGCAAAATCTAGGTATTGGATATGCTGATGGGAATACATATTGGGGACAAGCACAGGCTACTATGGGTAATTGGTATGCTCAAGCATTTATTGATCATCAAGATGGTGGAGGTTTAGATAACCCAACGTTTTTATATGGATCAGGTCTAAGACAAGTTGCTAAAAGAACAAATATAGAGGCACAACTTCAATATAATTTTGATATACCTTGGCTATTTGATTCTGAATGGACAGCTGGTTGGGATTACAGAAATACAATTTCTGATTCTGAACATACTTTATGGGGAAGAAACGAGGACTCTGATGACTACATTACAAATGGTATCTATGGTCAAGGAACTTTAAAATTGGGTGACAAGATGGATTTAGTTGTTGCAGGTAGATATGATCAGGCAAGTTTTATAAGTGCAGGTGAATTTGCTCCAAGAGCAACACTTGTATATAAGCCATCTGAAAAAACAACATGGAGAGCTGGATACAACAAGGCATTAACAAGTTCTACTGCCTTAGTTAATTTTATTGATTTTCCAGTAGCTGTTGCAGTTCCAGGAGTATTAGATATTTGGCTAAGTGGTAATAATAATAACCATTATTTTGGTGATCCTTCTGCTCAAATGATTGATCTTGCTGGTTTACCAGTTGATGTTCCTCTTAGTGCTGCTGGTGGTGGTTTACCACTTGCAATTCCATATGGATCAGTTGCTTCTGCTTCATGGGCTGCTCTATTTGCAGGAGCTCCCAGTCTTCAGCCATTGCTTTCTCCTTGGATAGCTCAATATGCTGGACCATCAGGTGGAACTGGTACTTTAAGGGGTTATGATTTTTTCCAGCCTACAAGAAGTACAGGTAATACTGATACAAGAGGTCCTCAGTTTCAGTCAGTTGAAAATTTTGAATTAGGATTTACATCTGTGATTGGTGATAAACTTAGAATTTCTGCTGATTTATATTCTTATGTTAACACAGGATTTACTCAGTTTACAACTGTTGGTGATACCTATGCATTAGTTGGCTCAGATGTTCCAGGAGATCTTGCTGCTGCTGTAGTATCAGATGCTACTGCATATGTTACTAGTGCTATAACTGCTGTTACAACTCAGACTTACCAGGGTGTAGCTGCACAATTTGGATTACCATTTAGCGTTGTCGCATCTGGAGCTCTTGCAGCTCAAGGTGTCCCTGCACTTCAAACTGCAATTGCTGGAGGGGTTGCACAAACATTAGGTGGAATTAACCAGGCAATGCAAGGAGGTGGTCAAGGTTTTGTTGGTCAATTAGGTCCTTTATTTGGAGCAATAGGTGCTGTTGAATCATCTTTAATGCCAACTGGTGACGGTACTACTCATATTCCAGCTGGATATCGAACTCAAGGAGATGCTAAAAGATCACATTTTGGTGGTGACTTTTCAGCTGATTATTTTGCAAATCCAGATCTTAGAATATGGGCTAATGCTTCCTGGTTAAGTCAAAACGAGTGGATTCCTGGAGAGGACAATGATGATGGATTAGAATTCACTTCATATTTGAATGCGCCTGCATGGAAATATAGATTAGGTGTTGACTATACTCCGTTATCTGGGTTTAATTTTGCAATTTCATTTCAACATGATGACAAGTTTCAGTCTCAACAGGCATTCTGGAGTGGACTTGTTGAAACTAAAAATCTAGTTGATATGAGTATTGGTTACAGATTCTCTCCTAATTTCAGACTAGATATTTCAGGGACTAATATAACTGACAGTAAGTATAGAACATTCCCTAATATGCCTGAAATTAGAAGAAGAGTTCTTGGTAAAGTAACTTTTAACTTCTAATTAATCATAATTTTATCATAAAAAGAGCAACTTTGGTTGCTCTTTTTTTTTGGATAAACTTTTATGTAACTATATTTGAAGGACAGCGTTATCAATGAAAAAAGTAGGTATTGACTCTATATCATATTATGTTCCATCTCTTTATGTAGATATTGAGGAATTGGCTGAGAAAAGAGATATTCCAGCCGAAAAGCTAGTCAATGGATTAGGGCTAAAAAAGATGGCTACTCCTGATTATGATGAGGACGCTGCATCCATTGCTGCAAATTCACTTTTTAGACTGATTTCGGAAAACAATATTAATCCTAAAGAAATTGGAAGAGTTTATCTAGGAACAGAGAGTGGTGTTGACTCCTCAAAACCAACATCATCTTATGTTGTTGAAATTCTTGAAGAAGTATTTAAGGATAAATATGGGGAAAGATGTTTTATGAACTGTGATATTGTTGATCTAACATTTGCTTGTGCAGGAGCTGTAGATGCGCTTCAAAACTGTTGCGATTGGGTTAGAAATGGTGACAGCAGAAAAGCAGTTGTTATAGCGTCAGATATAGCGAAATACGAACTTAACTCAACTGGAGAATATACTCAAGGTGCTGGTTCAGTATCAATGCTTATTTGTGAAGAACCATCCATTATTTCATTTAATGGTTCATGGGGAGTGTCTACAAAAGGTATTGGTGACTTTTTTAAGCCTAGAAGACAATATAAAAAAACTAATATTTTAATAGAGGCAGCAAAAATTCTAAATAAAGAAGTATCCCAAGAAGAAGCGGAAGTATTATTAGAAAGTTCTCAATCAAAATTCTGGTCTGATACAAATGATATCATTGAAGTATATAAGGAGGAGCCTATTTTTGAAGGTCAGTTTTCTAATGAGAGTTACAAGGCGAGAGTTTATGAAGCAATTGAAGATTTCAATAATCAAAATGAAAGAAATATTTTAAAAGAATGGGAAAATATAATTTTTCATCTTCCATATGCATACCATGGTAGAAGAATGATTACTGACAAATGGATAGACTGGATGGAAAAAAATGGAGATTCTGAGCTTATATACTCCGAAGTAGGTAATCCTAAGTCTGAGATAGATAAAGATTGGGTAAAAAAAGTTTCAAAATCTAGTGTTTATAAAAATTTTGTTGAGCAAAAGATTGCTCCTGGCGAAAAGGCATCCTCTGAAATTGGAAATATGTATACCGCCTCAATTTTTATGTCTTTAATTAGTTCCCTGGTTGAAGCATCGTCAAATGATAGTGAATTTGCTAATAAGAAGATTGGGTTTATCAGTTATGGTAGCGGTTCTAAAGCAAAGATTTTTGAAGGTACTGTGCAAACTAATTGGAAGGATAAAATTGGAAAAATTAAACTTTTTCAAAACCTAGATTCTAGAAAAAAGATTAGCATAGATACCTATGAGCAACTTCACAAAAGAAAGGTTTCATCAAATATTAATAACAACCAAGGAATTATCAAGTTGAAGAATATTGACAAGGGTGAGTTTACTGAGGGTCTTAGAAACTATTTTAAATATTGATTGAGATATGAATATATTAGTTTGTATTAGTAATGTCCCTGACACTACCTCAAAGATTAATTTTACTGACAGTGACTCTAAGTTTGATAAAAATGGAGTCCAATTTATAATCAACCCTAATGATGAGTTCGGTTTAACAAAAGCTGTATGGATGAAAGACTCAAACAATGCATCAGTTACTGTGCTTACTGTAGGTGATTCCTCTGCTGAAGCTATCTTAAGAAAATGTCTGGCAATTGGAGCTGACAAAGCAATAAGAATAGACTGTGAAGCAATAGACGCTTATTCTGTTGCTAAAGAAATTGTTTCTCATTGTGAGAGTGTTAAATACGATTTAATAATATGTGGTCGTGAGTCTATTGATTATAATGGTGGTCTTGTGCCAGGTTTACTAGCTGGATATTTAAATTATAATTTTATTACTAATTGTGTGAGTCTAGAAGTTGAATCTGAAAAAGCAAAATGTGCTAGAGAGATTTCTGGTGGAACAGAATATAGTGAATGTGATCTTCCTTTAGTTATCGGTGCTCAAAAAGGATTGGTTGAGGAAAGTGATTTAATAATTCCTAACATGAGAGGTATCATGATGGCTCGTCAAAAACCATTAGATGTAAATAAAGCCCAAAACATAAATAGTAGAGCTATTGATAAGAAGTTCTTTAAACCTGAAGAAAAAAGTGAAGTTAAATTGGTAAAATCAGATGAACTTGATAAGTTAATTGATTTACTAGAGAATGAAGCAAAAGTAATTTAGAAATATGTCGGTATTAGTATACTCAGAATCTGAAAACGGTAAATTAAAAAAATCATCATTTGAGACTGCATCATATGGAAAGGCTCTAGCGGAAAAATTAGGATCTAAGCTCATATGTGTAAGTTTTAATTGTTCTGATTCAGAATTATTAAATAAATATGGAGCAGATAAAATAATTCATGTTGAGAGTAGTAGCCTAAAGGAATTTACTGCTAAGACATACTCTCATGCATTATCGCAAGTTATTGAAAATGAAGATGTTTCAGTAGTCATACTTTCTTCATCCGCGGACGCAAAGTATCTTGGTGCTTACCTGGCTGGAATTACAGACTCTTCATATGTATCAAATGTTGTTGAGCTTCCAGAAAGTTTAAACCCATTTATTGTTAAAAGAAGTTGTTTCACAAATAAGGCATTTTCTTCTACAGAGATTAATGGTGGTTTAAAAATTATAAGTATTTCATCAAATTCATATGGGATAGAGGAAAACAATGGTGATGGAATTATAGAGAATTTAGATTTAAATGAAGTGAGTACAACATTTAAGGTATCAAATGTAGAGAAGCAAAGCGGTAAAGTAACAATAGCTGATGCTGATATTGTAGTATCAGCTGGAAGAGGTCTTAAAGGACCTGAAAATTGGCATATGATTGAGGAATTAGCAGATGTTCTTGGAGCTGCAACAGCATGTTCAAAACCTGTTTCTGATATGGGATGGAGACCACATAGTGAACACGTAGGACAAACCGGTAAGCCTGTAGCATCTAATCTATATATAGCAATTGGAATATCTGGTGCAATTCAGCATCTTGCTGGCATAAACTCTTCAAAAGTAAAAGTGGTAATTAATAATGATCCTGAAGCTCCATTTTTTAAGGCTGCTGATTATGGTGTTGTTGGTGATGCTTTTGATGTTATTCCTGAGTTAATCAATAAACTTAAGGCCAGACAATAGTTTATTCTGATTAAATATTTTATTTAATAATTTTTTCTTATAATTATAAGTATAATTTTTTAAAAAAATATAAATTTATAGTAGTTATTATTACATTATAAGTTTTAACTATCAAAAAAAACATACTATAATATATACTAATACTCAGTGTATAAAACCTCTAGTTTAAGCTTCTTAGAAAGATCTTGTTGATTTGGATTTGATCCGAATAAGGCAACAGGGAAAGGTAGAGAAACTGATGCGTCAGGAATGCTAAGCCTTTTTGGACCAGGAAGATAACCGTTCCTTAGAAAACCATTTTCAATGTCAGATGTAAGCGTTAATCCTAAATCTATATTAAGAGAATCGTATCTAATAATATTAGATACATGATTTGTTACATTAAATTTATAGCCAATTGGTTTATCGTTTGAATCATATTGAAGTAGTCCGCCAAATAAATATTTATTTGCATTTACAGAACCCTCGTTGAAATCAACCGTAAAGTCTTTATTATAGTCTTCTATTGGCTCTCCGTCATTATATGAATATAAATAGAGTCTTTTAGGGAGATACTCATATTTAGATCTATGAATATTGTCATCAATGTATAACATTAGATTAGCCTCGTTAACTAAAACATTCTTTGATTTAAAATTGTTTAAATCAGATGAGATAGAGTTATCTTCAGAAAATAGTTTCAGTTTTGAGAAAAACTTAGACCCATTCAAGTATATCATTTTAGATGGTGTGCTTTCAGCAGAGGAATTTATTTCATTAACTATTTCCTGATTATATCCACTTTGATTATAAAGATTTATGGTAACACCGCCAAGAGGTATAAAATTGGACTTTTTCTTCCTCTCAATTATATCATCTAGTACATCATCTGTACCATTAGTATTATAATAATTGTAGTTATATTCAATTACTATCCTTGCATTTAAAATGTCTAACAACATATATAAATCATCTGAAAAACTATCTGCTTTTATAATTAATCCTTTAAAATAATTATTAAAGTTTAACTGGTTAATCAGATCATCAGTGCCTTCTTTATTTACTATGGCACGCTGGAAGAATTCTGTTTCAAGAGGCACTCTTATCCTTGGGGTCTCAAAATAATTTACCTCATTTATCTCATTTACATCATCAGTTAAAGGGTCGTCCTCTAAATAGAGAACAGGAATTTCATCAAAATTAAGACTTACCATATCATTATGAAATTCTCTACCGTAAAAGCCTTCTTCATAAAAATCATCGTTAGAAAAATATTCTTTGATAGATTCAAAATTGTTAGAAGGGTCTAGGGAGCTCAGATAATAGGTTAATTCATAAACTTTCAGTCTAAACTCTGCATTTCTATTTCCAAATATTGAGTCAATTTCATAAACTTGACTATCAGGATTATAACCGGTTATTTCAGTATCCTGAGGATCTAAAATACCATCATTATCTGTGTCTTGGCTAAGGGGGTTGGTACCCGCTTGAAGCTCAACAATATCCGATAGACCATCATTATCTGAATCACTATTGCTATCGTTTGGGTCAACATCATAAAGGTCAATAACTCCATCATTATCCGAATCGTTAGTATTATTAAAAAATGGCAAATCTAAGTATACGGCTGTTACTTGTTCTTCTTCATTAATTACCCTTATATCTTCCAAGCTTCCTTCATTCTCTTCTTCTTGAGAGAAATCTCCAAAGGATTGAAGTAAGGAAACATCAAGCTGAGATATAAAGCTTGAATTAATTTGTCCAAAAAAATTATCATTATATACTCCTAAATGTACATTTGTAGTATTGTTAGTTTGAACTTTATCAAAATACTCTTGGTATGAAAACACTGGAAATATTTTTGACTTTAAGTCTTCAAACTGATTGTCATAAAGCTCTATACCTACAGAGTAATAATCCTTATTGCAAGAAGATACAAATATAATTGGAAGGCTTAAAAGAAGTGTCTTAACTCTCTTTGTAAACATTAATTAATATTTTTTAATAAAAAATCCATTAACTTTTCCTCTGATGATGAATCCTTAAAAGAAAGTGAATCCTTTGAATGTTTTTTAACAGAAGACTTTAAATCTTTTTCAATATTATCTGATGAAAAAATTACTGAATCTGAGAATCTAATCATTAAATCAGACAATGAACTAAAATCTGGTGTTGAAATTGAATCAAGGTTTTCATCAATTCCATCAAATTGAATTTTTTTTGCTAAGGTCTTAGATAGATTGCCATCAAAAGCTTTTGAGTATAATGATGAAACTATTTTACTTTTTTCAAAAATTGGATCGTCTGAGTATAATTTTTTAAGATAGAGTGGAAACAATGAAGTAAACCATCCATGAAGATGAATAATATCTGGAATCCAGTTTAACTTTTTCACTGTTTCAATTACTCCCTTTGTAAAAAAGATCATTCTTTCATCATTATCCTTTAATAATTTTTCATTTTTATCAAGCAAAAGGTCCTTTCTTTTAAAGTATTCTTCATTATCTATAAAATAGACTTGCATTCTTTCTTTCGGTATTGATGCTACTTTAATAATTAATGGCATATATAAATCGTTAATAATCATATTCATACCTGATAACCTTATAACTTCATGCAATTGATGTCTTCTCTCATTAATAATTCCATATTTAGGCATAAAAATTCTTGTCATACCTCCATTGTCATTAATTTTCCTTGATACAGTAAATGAATTAATTGCCTTTTCTGTTTGAGGTAGATAGGGAACAACCTCCGATGAAATGACTAGTATTTTTTTGTCTTTCAGTAACTTCAAAATCTAAATATTGGCTATAGAAACGCAAAATTACGAAAATTATAAGAGTAACTATATAAAAAGCCTATCTTTAAATTTAATTTCTCATAGTTGAGAGTGTTCTCATCCCATAAGGAGCTTTTAAAGTCAATAGATTCAAATAAACTAGTTGGGCTAGTCCCAACAATGGGATCCCTTCATAAGGGTCATCTTTCCCTAGTCGAAAGAGCTCTGAGTGAAAATGAACAAGTAATCGTAACAATTTACGTAAACCCAACTCAATTTAATGATATCAATGACCTGAAGCAATACCCAAGAAATTTAGAGAGCGACATAGATAAATTAAGAGATTATAAAAATATATTTATCTATTCGCCAAGAGACAAAGATCTCTATCAAGAGGTTGTTTCTAAAAATTATGATTTAGACAATTTAGATAAAATTTTAGAGGGTAAATATAGGCCAGGGCATTTTAATGGAGTTGCTACTATAGTTGAAAAGCTGTTTACTATATTCAATCCTAATAATGCCTACTTCGGGGAAAAAGATTTCCAACAACTAAGTATTATTAAAACAATGGTTAAAAAACTTAGTATTAGTGTTAATATTATCTCATGTGAAACAATAAGAGAAGCTGATGGATTAGCAATTAGCTCAAGGAATAAAAATATGACTACAGAAGAAAGGCTAATTGCAGGAGAAATTAATAAGTTTATGATAAAGGTAAAAGAGATATATAATAACAAAAAAATAGATAAGGTTCCAATTAGCATCATAGATGAGTTAAACAGTTTGAAAAACTGCAAACTCGAATATTTTGAGATTGATAATCTATCAAAGCATAGTAGTAGTTTAACAGATGAAGGTGATAGAATTTTTATTGCATGCTGGGTAGGTAAAACAAGAATAATAGACAATTTAGCATTGAGATAATTTGAAAAAAAGACTTAAAATATTAATTCCAATAATAGTTGGATTTTTCTTTATTTATTTGACTTTTGAATTGACTAGTCCTGAGGAAAGAGCTTTAATAATTAGCTACATAGGTTCTGCAAAAATTGAGTTTGTTTTGTCAGCAATGTTACTAGGAGCATCTGCCGATGTGATAAGAGGACTTAGGTGGCAGCTACTATCAAAATCCTTGGGTTATAAGTCAAATAAACTAATAAGCATTGCAAGCGTATTTATGTGTTATACATCAAATATGGCTATAGCTAGATCAGGCGAGTTTGTTAGAGCCTCTGTTCTTAGTAGCTACAATAATATTCCTATAGGTAAAACACTAGGAACTATTGCTGCAGAAAGAGTTGTTGATATTTGTATATCTCTTTTAATATTAATATCTATTTGGGTTCTTCAATATGAATTAATAATTGAGTCACTATTTGATGATGAGATATTGCTCTATATAAATGAGAACATTGCAGTTATTGTGTTTGTAATTCTAGCTTTTATAATTGTCGCAATTATTTTAATCAAAAAAATAGAAAGACTAAGAAAGTTTTTTAATACCATTTTAGAAGGACTATTGTCAGTAACTAAGCTTAAATCAAAAATAATTTTGTTTGTTATGTTTTCATTATTGATCTGGACATGCTATATACTAGCTTTTTCAGTGATCAAGTTTTCAGTTTCAGAGTTAAGTGTTATAGATTCAAATTTAATTTTTCCAGCATTTGTTGTTGGTGTGTACAGTATTTCTCTTTCAAATCATGGATTAGGTGTTTACCCATTAGCAATATCGTTGTTCTTAGTTAATTTTGGTATTAATACTGAGCTGGGGTTAACTTATGGTTGGTTAGCTTGGTCATGTCAAGCAATTATAACTTTGATTTTTGGAGCTCTATCCTTTTTTTGTGCTACCTTTGTTAAACGCAAGTGATTGAAATGGACAAAATAATCAAACAATTTTTATCACAAGTAAGTCAAAAAAACCAAAATGAGCCTGAATTTATGCAGGCTGTCACTGAGGTTGCAGAGACTGTTATCCCTTATATAGTTACCCAAGATATTTATTATGGTCAAAACATTTTACTTAGAATGGTTGAACCTGAAAGAGTAGTGTCTTTCAGAGTTGCATGGATAGATGATAATGAAGAAATTCAAGTTAATAGAGGGTATAGAATTGAGATGAACTCTGCTATAGGACCATACAAAGGAGGTTTAAGGTTTCACCCATCAGTTAACTTGAGCATTCTAAAGTTTTTAGCTTTTGAACAGGTATTTAAAAACGCTCTAACAACGCTTCCAATGGGAGGTGGTAAAGGAGGTTCAGATTTTGATCCAAAAGGCAAATCTGACACTGAAGTGATGAGGTTCTGTCAGAGTTTTATGACCGAATTATTCAGACACATAGGCCCTAATAAGGATATTCCTGCTGGAGATATTGGGGTTGGAGGAAGAGAGATTGGATATCTTTTTGGTCAATACAAAAGATTAAAAAATGAATTTTCAGGTGTTCTAACAGGTAAAGGAATATCATGGGGCGGTTCCTTGATTAGACCTGAAGCAACTGGGTATGGTGTTGTTTATTTCATTGATGAGATGCTAAAAAATAAAGGAGATAGCATGAAAGGAAAAAAAGTTACTATATCTGGATCTGGTAATGTAGCACAATATGCAACAGAAAAATGTATTGATATGGGGGCAAAGGTTTTAACTCTTTCTGATTCTTCTGGATTTATATATGATAAAGATGGTATAGATTCTGAAAAACTCAAATATATTATGGAGCTTAAAAATGAAAAAAGAGTTAGAATCTCTGAGTATATTAAGAAATATTCTAAAGCAGAATTTTACTCAAAAAAATCTCCATGGAATATTAAATGTGATATTGCAATACCATGTGCTACTCAAAATGAATTAGGTAAAGAAGATGCAATGTCTCTTATAAAAAACGGATGTAATGCAGTTGGTGAGGGAGCAAATATGCCCTGTACTCCAGATGCCGTTGAGCAATTCATTAAGAATAAAGTACTCTATGCGCCTGGTAAAGCTTCAAATGCTGGAGGGGTTGCAGTATCTGGATTAGAAATGGCTCAAAATTCCTTAAGGTACACTTGGACTAGAGATGTTGTTGACGGTAAGCTAAAAGAAATAATGTCTGATATACATGCTTCGTGTGTTAAGTATGGTTCGACAAAAGATGAGATAAATTATTTAAAGGGGGCTAATATTGCAGGGTTTGTTAAGGTAGCTGATGCAATGCTTGCACAGGGAGTAGTCTAGAATGCCCAATTCAAAAGGTTTTGTTGTAAAATCAATTAAGAATGGAGAGACTAGCATGATTGTCTCATGTTATCTTGAAGATATTGGTTTAAAAAGCTTCATAGTAAAAGGAATCTATGGAACAAAAAAGCCTAAGTTTAGCAAAGCACATTTTTTTCCACTTAATTTGATCAGCATAAACTATAGTTTAAGTAAGCCCGATAGATTAAGCTATATAAAAGAAGTAAAGCCTGTAATTATTTTCAACACCTTACATTCCAGTATTGAAAAAAGTACTGTTATAATTTTTTTATCAGAGATCTTAAATAGTGTATTTAAAGAGGAGGGTGATAAGAATCAAAATTTATTTAATTTTTTAGATAAATCCATACGCTGGTATGATGTCCAAGAGAATTGTAATAATTTTCACATAAAATTCTTAATTGAGCTAACTAGACACATAGGATTTTATCCAAATATTATGAGTCAAGAAGACAATTTCTTTAATCTTGAATCTGGATCTAGCTCAACTATAAAGCCCATATCAAAATTTATTGACATTGATGATTATGAATTATTCAAACAGTTATTAGGCATGAAATTTGAGGATTTAAATTATATGACTATTAATAAAGATTCTAGACTAAGATTACTTAATCATATAATTGACTATTATTCTTTACATTTACAAATGTTCAAATCCCCTAAATCAATTGATATTTTAAGTGAAATTTTCAAATAACTCCATACAAATTTGTAAGAAGATACTTCTGTTTTTTTTGTTTACTAGTGTTTCTTTTGGACAACA
Organism: uncultured Bacteroidota bacterium; assembly: GCA_902560025.1. The sequence goes on from CACEKL010000006.1 coordinate 23,617, forward strand.
AATCACTGTAAGGGACAGTGAGACAAATGAAGTTTTATCAGATGTTGCAGTATTTAATGAAAGTAGAGACAAATCAACAATAAGTGATTTAAATGGAAATGTTGATCTTGGGTTATTTTCTAACGAGAATAAAATATATTTCCAGTTACTTGGATATTCTTTATTAGAATTATATCTAGATGATATTGAAGATGAAAGTATAGTTTTATTATCTCAGGAAAGTCAAAATCTAGATGAAGTAATTTTATCAGTTGCAAGGTCTGCATCTAATGTAAATCAAATTGCAGAAAAAGTTTCAGTTATTAAATCCGAAGATTTATTCATTTCATCGCCCAGTTCAGGTGCAGAAATGCTAGAATTAAGCCCTGGAGTTAGAATTCAAAAAAGCCAAGGGGGTGGTGGTAGCCCCATTATAAGGGGCTTTGAAGCAAATAGAGTCCTGATTGTTGTTGATGGTGTAAGAATGAATAATGCTATTTATAGATCTGGTCATTTACAGAATTCCATTACTATAGATCCTAGCAATATTGAAAGAGCAGAGGTAATATTTGGATCTTCATCTGTTGGTTATGGTTCAGATGCAATGGGTGGTGTAATTCATTACTACACAAAGAATCCAATACTAAAAAATTCTGAAAAAATATCATCAAGTTTTACTACTAACTTTAATTCAGCCAATAATAGTGTGTCAAATAATTTTAACACCAATTATAGTGCTGATAATTGGGGTAGCATAACTTCAATTTCTATTTCTAAATATGGTGATATTAAAATGGGAAAAAAAAGAAATCATGGTTATTCATACTGGGGTTTAACTCCAACTTTTTCTCAAAATTCAAGATATAAGTTTTATGCTGAACCATCAATTAACTTTGATGAAAGTATTCAAAAGAACACCGGTTATAGTCAAGTTGATTTATTTCAAAAATTTTTATTTAGAATTGGAGATGATAATCTGTTTAACTTAAATATTCAATTCTCTGAATCAAGTGATATAGATAGGTATGATCAACTAAACATTCTAAAGGATAATTCATTAAAGTTTAGCGAATGGTATTATGGGCCTCAAAAAAGATTATTGATTTCTCCAAGTCTGAGAATTTTTCCAAAAAAGAAATTCATGGATAAAGGTGTTATAACTTTTGGATTCCAGAAAATTAATGAGAGTAGAATTAAAAGAAAGTTTAACTCATTAAATAGATCTCATCAGATAGAGGATTTAAAGGTGCTAAGCTTAAATGGTGACTTTGACACATCTTTTAATAATGGACATACTCTTTCATATGGAATAGAGACTACATATAATCATAATTATTCCAAAGCATATGATAGAGTTTTAGATGTTGATGGTAATAATATTGTGGGTGTAAGCAAAAAGTTTGCAATACCTACTAGATATCCTAGTGATGGAAGTTCATATGCAAGCTTTGCATCTTATGTAAACTGGTCTTGGAATATGAGTGAGTTTTTTACTTTTAATATTGGGACAAGACTAACATTTACAAAACTTAAAGCAAGCTGGAATGATGTAATATCAGTAAATCCTCAATTATCAAGGGTTAATTTAAATTCTGAGGCATTAACAACAACAGTATCAATGAAGTTAAGGCCAAGCAATAAAATTCAAATAAATACAGTTTTATCTAGTGGTTTTAGAAATCCTAATATTGATGATATTGGAAAGATTAGAGAGAATAATGGACTACTAGTTGTTCCTAATACATTTTTAAAGCCCGAATATGCATATAATTTAGATTTAGGAGTTGATTATAAATCTCTTGACAACAAAAATTATTTCTCAATTAGAGGTTTTAGTACAATAATTTCTAGACATATTGGAAGAGCAGAATATATAGTTTTCTCTGATATTACTACTCCTGACACATCTACAATAATATATAATAATGAGGAAGTAACTACAATCGCTAATAAGAATTTGGGTAATAGGTTCATTCATGGATTCTCAATTGATGGCTTTAATAATCTAAGCAGAAGTTTAAAAATTGATTATAGCTTAACATATACTAAAGGAGATAATAATGAAACGTATGGACCACTTCCTTCAATATCACCTCTATTCGGGTCACTTTCATTGGGCTATGTTAAAAATGATTTAACAATTAAGGCTGTATATAAATTTAGTGATTCAAAAGATCCTTCAGAATATAGTATAGGAGGAGAAGATGGTCTTGATGAAACCCCATATATTATTGGTCAAGATGGTTTAAAAGACTTTCTAGGAACACCTAGTTGGTCAGATTTTTCAATTTATGCAAGTTTAAATATATCTCCAAATTCCACACTAAGACTTGGTATTACAAATATTTTTGATATTCATTATAGAACATTTGCATCTGGAATTTCTGCGCCTGGAAGATCTTTCCAAGCAGGTTTAAATCTAAAATTATAAAGTACCTAATTAACTTTATTTTGATCTAAAATCATTAATTTCGCCTTTAATTCTAGGTATAATGGGATTTAAAGAATCAAAAAATTTTTCACTTAATTCAATTGCAAAAGAAATTGAAGATTTCTGGGCTAAAAATGATGTCTTTATCAAATCATCCAACAGAAATAACAGAGAAAGCTTTGTGTTTTTTGAAGGTCCTCCTTCTGCAAATGGTAAGCCTGGAATTCACCATGTAATGGCGAGAACTATAAAGGATGCTTTTTGTAGATATAAGACTATCAAAGGATTTAACGTTAAGAGAAAAGCTGGATGGGACACCCATGGACTTCCAGTTGAATTAGGTGTAGAGAAGGAACTGGGGATTTCAAAAGACGATATTGGTAATAAGATTAGTGTCTCGGAGTACAATAGGGCATGTAAAGAAGCGGTTATGAAATATACTTCTGACTGGGAATCTTTAACAAAAGAAATGGGTTATTGGATTGATATGTCTGATCCTTATGTAACATTTGAATCTAAATATATGGAATCAGTATGGTGGATTATAAAAGATATTTACAATAAGAATTTGATATACAAAGGTTATACTGTTCAGCCCTATTCACCTGCCGCTGGATCTGGTTTAAGCTCACATGAGCTTAATCAGCCTGGTGCATATAGAGATATTAGTGATACATCTGTTGTGGCTCAGTTTAAGTCTATAAAAGAAGGTCTCCCTAATGAGTTAATTAATCTATATCCATTTTATTTTCTTGCTTGGACTACTACACCATGGACACTCCCTTCAAATACAGCATTAACTATTGGTAAAAAGATAAAATATTCTTTTGTTAAAACATATAATCAATACACTAAAGAGTCAATAACTGTTGTAATAGCTACTAAACTAATTGATAAGATTTTTTCTAAGATTTTTTATGAGGTAAAAACTGAGAAAGAATTAGATTCATATGATACTGAAAAGCCCAACTTACCCTATTTAATTTGCCATGAAGTATCTGGTAAAAATCTTGAAAACATCAGATATGAAAGAATTTGGGAAGAATCTCCTCTTCCATTGGATAATCCGGAAAATGCATTTAGAGTAATTAGTGGAGATTTTGTTACTACTGATGACGGAACAGGAATTGTCCATACAGCTCCAACATTTGGAGCAGACGACTATAAGGCTGCCAAATCGGCAAAACCTGAAGTTCCACCATTACAAGTATTAGATAAAAATGGCATTAAAGTTCCACTTGTTGATCTTAAAGGAAAATTTATTGACGGAATTGGTTTAATAAGTGGTAAATATGTAAAAAATGAATATTATGAATCAGACTCTATCCCAGAAAAATCTGTTGATGTTGAGATAGCTATTAGACTTAAAGAATTAAATCGAGCATTTAAAGTAGAGAAATATTCACACTCTTATCCTCATTGTTGGAGAACTGATAAGCCAGTTCTTTACTATCCAATGGAATCTTGGTTTATAAAAATGGATAGCTTATCAAACAGAATGTTTGAATTAAATCAGGGAATTAATTGGAAACCTAAATCAACTGGTGAGGGTAGATTTGGAAACTGGTTAAAAAATGCTAATGATTGGAATCTTTCAAGATCAAGATTTTGGGGAATTCCTCTGCCAATTTGGATTGATGAAGAAAATGAAGAAATCAAAGTGATTGGTTCAGCAGAAGAGCTTATTAATGAAATTGAAGCTTCAGTAAAAAATGGTCATATGTTATCTAATCCTTATTCTGATTTTGACATTGGTAATATGTCAGATGAGAATTATTTAAATATAGATCTTCATAAGGATATTGTCGATGAAATAACTCTTACATCAAGTAAAGGGAAGCCAATGAAAAGGGAAAAAGATATTATTGATGTTTGGTTTGATTCCGGATCAATGCCTTATGCCCAATTTCATTATCCTTTTGAGAACAAAGATTTAATTGATAATAAAATTAATTTTCCGGCTGATTTCATTGCAGAGGGTGTTGATCAAACAAGAGGATGGTTTTATACTCTTCATGCTATTTCAACTCTAGTGTTTGACTCAATTTCATATAAAAACGTTGTATCAAATGGTTTAGTTCTCGATAAAAATGGACAGAAAATGTCTAAGAGACTGGGTAACGCAGTAGATCCATTTAAAATGATAGAAGAATATGGTGCCGATGCAGTTAGGTGGTATATGATTTCAAACTCAAATCCATGGGATAATTTAAAGTTTGATCAGGATGGTGTGGCTGAGGTTAAAAGAAAATTTTTTGGCACATTACATAACGTATACAGTTTTTTTAGTCTTTATGCCAATATCGATAATTTTTCATATCAAGAAGATGTAGTGGTATTTGAAGAAAGATCAGAATTAGATCAATGGATAATCTCAGAATTGAACTCTTTAATAAAAAGAGTAGATAATTATTACAATGATTATGAGTTGACCCCTGCCTCAAGAGAAATTAGTGATTTTGTTCAAGAGAAATTAAGTAATTGGTATGTTAGATTATCAAGAAGAAGGTTCTGGAAGGGTGAATATAATAATGATAAAATTTCTGCATATCAGACTCTTTATGAGTGCTTATCCTCCATAAGTAAACTTATTTCACCAATTGCTCCTTTTTACTCAGAATATATTTATCAATGTATTAACACTGTTACCAGAAAAGAGGAACATGAATCAGTTCATTTATCTGAATTTCCTGCTTCAGAAGAAGATTTAATTAAAGTAGAATTAGAAAAGAAAATAAATCAAGTAAGAAATATTTGTTCACTTGCTCTATCAATTAGAAAAAAAAGAAAAGTTAAAGGTAAGACAGCCACTTAATAAGATCATTGTCCCTGTTAAGAATAAAAATGAAAGAAATGACATTGAAAATGCTAAGGCTCAAATATTATCTGAAATTAATGTAAAATCTATTGAATTTTTAGATAGTAAAGATTCATTGCTTATTAAGGAGCTGAAGCCTAATTTCAAAATTTTAGGACCAAGATATGGCTCAATAATTAATGATGTTTCTAATATGATCAAAGGCTTCTCTCAAGAGCAAATTGAAGATTTAGAAAGAGACGGAAAGGCAAATTTTATGATTAAAGATACTAATGTTACAATTGATTTGAGCGATGTTGAAATAAACTATAAAGACATAGAGGGATTATCAGTGGCAAGTGGTGATGGAACAACTATTGCTTTAGATCTTAAACTAGATGAAAATCTTATAAATGAGGGTATTGCTAGAGAGCTGGTTAATAGGATTCAAAATATAAGAAAGAGTAAAGGTTTAGAAGTAACCGACAAAATTGAGATTAACATCAAAAAGTCGGAAAAATTGGAAAATGCTATTAAGTCAAATTTAGACTATATCAAAGGTGAAACATTGGCAAATAAATTATATTTTAGCGAGAATTTTGATGATCAAGGCGAGACATTAGAGTTTGACGATATTAAAACTGTGATAACTATAAACAAAATTTAAAATGAGTAAAAGTTCAAAAAATAGATATTCAGATAAAGAGTTAGAAAGCTTTAGAAAAATAATTAACGAAAAAATTGAAAAGGCACAGGTTGATTTAGATTTACTTAAGAGTGCATACATGAACGATAGCAATAATGGAACTGACGATACATCTCCTACCTTTAAATCATTTGAGGAAGGATCTGAAACAATGTCAAAGGAAGCTAACACTCAACTAGCCTTAAGGCAAGAAAAATTTATTAGGGATTTAAAAAACGCCTTAGTTAGAATTGAGAATAAGACATACGGTATATGTAGAGTTACTGGTAAGCTAATCAATAAGAAAAGACTTAAAATAGTTCCTCACGCAACACTTAGTATAGAAGCTAAAAATATCCAAAACTAAAAATTGAAAACTTGATTCCTTTAATTAAAAATATTGATGCTAAAAAATCATTAGTTCTGATTTTAGCTTTAATATTTTTAGATCAAGTAGTTAAATTTTATATTAAATTAAACTATCCCCTCACAATTTTTGGTGAACTTCCTATAATTGATATTGGATTTTTTAAACTATTATTTATTGAGAATAAGGGTATGGCCATGGGTGCTAGATTGAATACATTATTCCCTTTTCTCGATGATAATACTGCAAAATTGATATTAACATTATTTAGAATTGTCGCTTGTATTGGTCTAAGTGTTTGGTTAAGGAGTATGATTAAGAAGAGAGCTTCTCAATTATTAATTTTTTGTCTGTGTTTAATATTAGCTGGTGCAATTGGTAATCTTATTGACTCAGTATTTTATGGTGTTATCTTTTCTTCAAGCTATGGTCAAGTAGCGACTCTATTTCCTGAGGTTGGATATGCTCCTCTATTTTATGGAAGTGTAGTGGACATGATTCAGTTTCCTCTAGCAACCTGGATTTGGCCAGAGTGGCTTCCTATAATTGGTGGTCAAGAATATACATTTTTTGAGTATGTCTTCAATTTTGCGGACTCATATATAAGTACAGGAGTACTTCTATTATTAATATTTAATAACAAGGTCTAAAGTTATTAAACTTATGTACTTGTTTTGGTGTGACACAATAATCTAGTTTAACATCATTGTCATCAATATCTAGGATTTTATTTATGGGATCAAAGAATGAAAGCCCTATTTTTAATGTACTATTATTGGTTAGCTTAAGAAACCTATCATAATAGCCCTTTCCATACCCTACTCTATGACCTTCTATATCAAAGGCTAGAAGTGGAATAAATATTATATCTAAATTCTCAATTATAAAATGATTACCATCATTAGGTTCTTTTATCCCGAACTCATTTAAACCAAATTCAGTTTCATCATTTATAGCAATGTGAACAAGTTCATTATTTGAAATTTTTGGAACTATTATAATTTTTTGTTCTGACTTTAATTTATTAATTATAAAAGATGTGTCTAGTTCATTATATTTTAAAATTGAAATAAAAATATGATAGTGCTTTAATTTCCAAATGTTAAGTTTATCTAATTGCTTACAAACTCTCTGACTTAAATCATCAACTTCTTGTTTTGTTAAGGAGAATCTTTTCTTCTTATAATGAGATCTTAAAAAAGTTTTGTCTGCAGTTATCACTTAATATTATTTAAAATAAAAATAGGTTTAATTTTGTTACAGTGAAAGAAAGTAAGGTATATATAAAAGCTAAGTCTTTACCGGAAGAGCCAGGAGTTTATCAATTCTTTGATAAGGACAATGAAATTATATACATAGGTAAAGCTAAAAATCTCAAGAAAAGAGTTTCATCTTATTTCACCAAATCACATGACACCAATAAGTTAAAGCTTCTTGTCAAAAGTATTGACAAAATTGAGAGGATAATTGTTGATACTGAAATGGATGCACTTCTTCTTGAAAATAACTTAATCAAAAAATATAAACCAAAGTATAATGTTCTTCTTAAAGATGATAAATCATATCCTTGGTTATGTATAAAAAAAAGAGCCTTTCCCAAGGGTTTTTTATACAAGAAAAGCTATTCGCGACGGATCCGAGTACTATGGTCCATATAGAAATGTTAAGACTGTAATTACTCTACTTGAGATAATTAAGGAGATTTATCCTCTTAGAACATGTAACTATAAATTAACTAAAGAAAACATAGATAATAAAAAGTTTAAGCTTTGTCTAGAGTACCACCTAGAAAACTGTGAAGGTCCATGTGTTGGTAAAGTAAAGGTTAATGATTATGAAAAAAACTTAAAGGGAATAAGAGATATTATTAAAGGTGATTTTAAGGCATCTTTAAAAAGACTAGAAGACAGAATGATTGATTTCTCGAATGGTCTTGAGTTCGAAAAAGCTCAAAAAATTAAAGAAAAACTTGAATCACTAAAAAATTATCAATCTAGGTCAACTATAGTTAGTCCAAAAATTAGTGATGTAGATGTCTTTACTATAATATCAGATGAGTCTTATGCTTATGTGAACTTCATACAGGTATCATATGGTTCAATTGTAAGGTCACATACTCTGGAAATTAGAAAAAAACTTAATGAGTCAGATAAACAAATACTTCAGCTAAGTATTATTGAGCTAAGAGAAAGGTTCCTATCAAGCTCAAAGGAAATTTTTCTACCATTTAGAATAAATCTTGGTGAGAAAATTAAAGTTCAAGTTCCTAAAAAGGGAGAGAAAAAAAGTCTTATAGATCTATCATTGCGTAATGCAAAGTTTTATAGAATTGACAAATTAAAACAAATTAAAATTGTAGATCCAGAAGCACATGTTAATAGAATTATGGAACAGGCTAAAATGGATTTAAAGCTGTCTGAAAAACCTATTCATATTGAGTGTTTTGATAATTCCAATTTGATGGGAACAAATCCAGTCGCATCATGTGTGGTTTTTAAAAATGGAAAGCCTTCCAAAAAGGACTATCGTCAATATAAAATAAAAAATGTTGAAGGTCCAAATGATTTTGCATCAATGGAAGAAGTAATTTATAGAAGATTGAAAAGACTAGTGAATGAGAAACAATCTTTGCCAAATTTAATAATAGTTGACGGTGGTAAAGGGCAATTATCATCAGGTTTAAACATTTTAAAAAAATTAAATTTAGACAATGAAATATCTATAATAGGGATTGCAAAAAAGCTTGAGGAAATTTTTAAACCAGGTGACAAGCTTCCACTTTATATTGATAAGAAATCAGAAACTTTAAAATTAATTCAACAATTAAGGAATGAGGCCCATAGGTTTGCTATAAACTTTCATAGAGATAGGAGAAGTAAAAGTGCCCTCAAATCAGGAATTGATGATCTTCAAGGAGTTGGCCCAATTTTAAAAGATAAGCTATTAAAGAAATATAAATCATTCAAAAGATTGAAGAGTGCAAGTGAAAAAGATTTAATTGCATTACTGGGAAACTCTAGAGGTAGGTCCATTTTTAATCAATTAAAAAATTAATTTTAGTTAATTTTGAAAAATAGATGATAAAAATTATTGCCCTATATCTTCAAATTTTCCTGTTAAGCATATATGTAACTTATGGACAAAATATTCTTTCTGATTCAAAGCCTTTTAAAGCAGGAGAAAATCTAGAGTATATTGTACACTATGGAATTTTCAATGCTAGCTATGCATCACTTAAATTAACTAATGAAAAATTAGATGGTAAAGACTTTTTATTAGCATCTGGATATGGAAAAACTATCGGTTTAGCAAGACTTTTTTTTAAGGTTGAAGATTATTACAGCAGCTACTTTGATGATTCAGCTGTCACGCCATATTTTTTTAAAAGAAACATTTATGAGGGTGGATACACAAAAAATTTGGAAGTAAAGTTCAATTCAGAGCTTCAAAATGCAACAGTAAATAATATAAAAAATCAAACCATTGAGACAATTAATACAGAGAAAAATGTACAAGACTTAATTTCTTCGCTATATTATTTAAGGAAAAATTTTTCTGAGGAAAAAGTAAGTATTGGAGAGTCATTTATTATTAACATGTTTTACGATTCAAAAAATAGAGAACTTCCTTTAAGATACCTAGGTAAGGATATAATTAATACAAAATTTGGTAAGATTGAGTGCCTAAAGTTTATGCCAACAACAAATAGGAGTAGAATTTTTAAGGGTGAGGGAAGTATTACTATTTGGCTAACAAATGACAAGAACAGAATTCCTATTCGAGTTCAAGCAGACCTTTTAGTAGGTTCAATAAAAGCTGACTTAGAAAAATTCTCTGGTATTGCTAACCCTTTAGAAATTGTAATTAAAAATTAATGAAGAAATTATTTACATTACTAAGTTTTGCCATTTTATTTTCTTGCAGCTCGGAGAAAAAGGAGGAGGTTAAGCAGGAACCGATAATATACAAATACGGTTATGATCAAAGTAAATATGTATTTGAAGAAAGAAAAGTAAAAAGAGGTGACACATTTGGAGACATACTTGAAGACGAGGGCATTGACTATCCTGAAATATACCAAGCAATTCAAACAACAAAAGATGATGTTAGCTTTAGAAAACTTCAATTAGGTAAGCCATATACGTTAATTTTTACAAATGATTCAATAAGAAAGCTTAAAGCATTCGTTTATCACCCAACAATTGAAGGATATTCATTTATTCAACTTAGAGATAGTGTATACGGTAAGACTTTTTCAAAACCTAGAAGCTATAAAGATTTATCTGCATCTGGAACTATTGATAATTCATTGTATTTAACTCTTGAAGAGCAGGGTAAAGATCCTTTATTAACTTATTATTTATCTGATATTTATGCATGGACAATTGACTTTTTTAGGCTTGATAAAGGGGATAAATTCAAAGTAATATATACTCAAGCATTTGTTGATGATACAATTCCTGTAGCGATTACTAAGGTTAAGGCTGCATATTTCCTTCACAGAGGTAAAGAGCAGTATGCCTTTGAATATGAGACAGACTCCATAAAAGGAATCGTTGAGTACTTAGATCAAGATGCTAAAAATTTAAGAAGAGCTTTTCTTCAGTCACCTATAAAATTTGGCAGAATTTCATCAAGATATAATCTTAGAAGAAGAATTGCATATTATGGTAATAGAGTCAGACCTCATAGAGGAACTGACTTTGCAGCTCCTGTTGGAACTCCTATTTTATCAACTGCTAATGGAACTATAACTGAAGTTAGCTATACAAGGGCTAATGGTAGGTATGTAAAAGTCAAACATAATAATACATATACTACTCAATATTTACACATGCAAAAAGCAAATGTCAAAGTTGGACAATTTGTTGAACAAGGAGATGTTATTGGTTTTGTTGGAATGACAGGAAACACCTCTGGACCTCATGTATGTTATAGGTTTAGGAAAAATGGAGTTGAAGTTGATCCATTTAAACAGAAACTTCCAGAAGCTAAACCAATCAACGAATCATTAAAAAAGAAGTATTTTAGTGATATAGTTTTAATTAAGTCTCAGCTTGATTCAATTGTTATAAGAAATAAAACTTCTATATAATGGCTTTATCAAAAAAGAATCCAACAAGTCAGAAATCATGGTCTAACCTAAAGGATCTTTATAATCAAGAAAAGAATTTACATATCAACGATTATTTTAATAGTGAAAAGAATAGACTTGAAAATTTTACAGCTAGTTTAAATGATTTACATATTGATTTTTCTAAAAATAGAATTAGTAAAAAAGCTTTTGATTTATTAATTGAACTTTGTGAGGAAACAGAACTTAAAGAAAATATAGATAAGTATTTTAATGGATCTACCATAAATGAAACTGAAAACAGGTCAGTCCTGCATACAGCATTGAGATCTAAAAATAATGACTCAACCATAATATCTGAAGAAGTAAAAAAAACTTTATCAAAAATTAGAACTATTTCTGATGAGATTAACAGCGGTGTTAGGCTTGGACATTCGGGCAAAAAAATTGAAAATGTTGTAAATATAGGTATAGGGGGCTCACACCTTGGGCCAGAAATGGTGACTGAAGCTTTAAGTTTTTACTCACAAGGTATTAAACCTTATTTCATTTCAAATATAGACCCAGATTATACAGAAAATATACTTAAATCTCTCAATCCAGATACAACAATTTTTATCATTGTTTCTAAAACATTTACAACCATTGAAACTCTTGAAAATGCCAAAAAAGTCAGAAAATGGTTTGTTAAGAATGTAAATGAAGAATCAATTAAAAATCATTTCATTGCAGTTTCAAATAATACTGAAGATCCAAAAGAATTCGGTATTGAATCTGAAAATATTCTTTCTATACCTGAATGGGTGGGTGGAAGATTCTCTTTATGGGGGTCCGTAGGTTTAATTATTTCAATTTGTATTGGGTCTAAAAATTTTGATGATTTTTTAAATGGTGCAAGAGAAATGGATCTACATTTCAAAGAAACGTCTTTCGAAAAAAACATACCAGTTGTACTTGCTTTACTAAGTATCTGGTACAATAACTTTTTTAAGTGTGAAACTGAAGCAATTCTTCCCTATAATCAATTTCTTGGTAAACTTCCAGATTATCTTCAACAAGCAAGCATGGAGAGTAACGGTAAGAATATAGATAGGGAAGGAAAAAGGGTTGACTATGAAACAGGAACAATAATCTGGGGGTCAACAGGAACAAATGCACAGCATGCATTTTTTCAACTTATGCACCAAGGCACAAAACTAATTCCAGCAGATTTTATTGCCTTTAAAGAGCCCTTATACAATGATAAAGAACAACATAAGATTTTAACTTCAAATTTCTTAGCTCAGACAAATGCTTTATTAGTTGGTAATATAAAATCGGGTAATGAAATTCAAAAGAATATTGATGGTAATAAACCTTCTAATTCAATACTTATCAACAAGCTAACTCCTCATAATCTTGGCTCTTTAATAGCTATGTATGAAAGTAAAATTTTTGTTATTGGATCCATCTTAAATATTTACAGTTTTGATCAATGGGGCGTTGAGTTAGGGAAATCAATAGCTAAAGAGATTATGAATAATGGAAAATCTAATCTTGACAAATCATCTTCTCAAATTTATGACAAGCTTAAATAACTTTAGCTTATTAAAACATAATTGTTAGTTAATTCTCTGTTAATATTTACTTATTACAAAAAAAGATTTTAAATCCTATTTTTGGACAAATAAAATACTAATACTAATTACTAATAATAATGAAAAAATTAAGCTTAATATTATTTTCACTATTTACTGCTACAGCTTTTGCTCAAGATGCTGCTTTAGACTCCATAGCGCTTTCGGAGGTTACGGTAACATCAAAAGTTGTAGATGTAGCTAGAGAGAGAATTACTCCAGTAGCATTTAGTTCAGTTTCAGGTGCTGAAATTGATTTAAAAGCTGGTAATCTAGAATTTGTTGAAACACTTAAGAGAACTCCTGGTGTTTATACAAATCAAGATAATGGAGGGTATGGTGATGGTCAAATGTATGTTAGAGGATTTGGGTTTACAAATACAGCATATGTGATCAATGGCCAGCCAGTTAACGACATGGAAAATGGTCGGATATACTGGTCAAACTGGATGGGATTAATTGACCTAACTTCAAGTGTGCAGATCCAAAGAGGATTAGGTTCTACATCTCTTGCTGTTCCGTCAGCAGGTGGAACTGTTTCTGTTAACACACGTGCAGCTGAAGTTGATCCTGGATCTGGAATCAAACTGGGACTTGGTGACAATGGATATCAAAAATTCACAGCTTTCCATAACACTGGTGTAAATGAACTTGGATGGTCTTCTAGTTTTCTTCTTGGTTTTTGGCAAGGAGACGGATGGAGAAATGGAATGCAAGGAGAAGGAACAACTTATGCTTTTTCTGTAGGATATACTCCTAGAGGTGGAGATCATGAATTTAACTTTTCACTTATTGGTGCTGGACAGTGGCATCACCAAGCGTATTATGGAACAGAATTAAGAACATACCTTGATTATGGAGATGCTCAAGGAGACGACTATAGAAAGTTTAACGAGCTATATGGAGAGTATCAAGGAGAAGAATTTTCCGTTCTTAGAAACTACTACAACAAACCTTTAGCAACATTTAACTGGGATTGGCAAATTTCAAATAACGTTACCTTAGCTACTTCACTTTATGGATCTGCTGGAAGAGGAGGAGGAACAGGACTTAGAGGAAGAGGTTCTTTTGGAACAACATCTTTCAGAGAGTCTTTTGCAGACTACCTTGAAGATCATGGTGAATGGAGAAATCCTGACTATACAATTAATTGGAACGTAGCCGTACAAAAAAATACAGCAGGAGCATATGTGCCTACAAGCGGTAAGTTTAAGGGAATGAAGCTTGGTTACTATAATGATATAGATGGTCTTCCAAGTAAGTGGGCTGCTGACACTACAATAAGAAGATTTTCAACAAACTCACACAACTGGTACGGAGGTATTTCGAAGATTAAGATTGACTCAGATAATTTCAGATATGAACTTGGTCTTGACTTAAGATCATATAAGGCATATCACAGGAGAGGTCCTGAGACAATGTTTGGATTAGACGGATATATTTCAACAATTAACGGGTTTAACTTCTCAGGAAATGGAGATAGAATTGGAACAGTAATTGTCGATACTTACGAGGCAAGTCCATTTAAAAATCTTGGAATGGACAACCCTAATGGTTCTCAGAGGTATTATATTGGACATGTAGATTGGACTGGTGTTAATGGACTTGTTGAATATACTGGAAGTGATAAATTTTCTGCAGTACTTCAATTTGGTACATCAAGTCAAACATATCAGTGGGAAGGGTTCTATACTGCTGCTCCTTCAACTAAGAGTAGAAAAATTACTGTTGATGGTGGATATATAAAAGGGGGTGCTAATTATAGAATGAATGAAAACTCAAATATTTTCTTTAATGTAGGGCAAATAATGAGACCTCCATCATTTGACGGAGTTTTTCCAAATGCAGACTATGACTTCGAAGAAGCTGATGATATAACAAATGAGTCATTTACATCGTTTGAACTTGGATATGGATTTATTTCATCAAATTTTAAAGCTAATGTTAATGCATACCATACAGTTTGGGGTGATAGAACACTTAGAAGATCTAGTTCTATTGGAGATCAAGGTATAAGAATTATTTACTCAGGTGTAGAACAAACTCACCAAGGTATTGAAGCTGAAATGACATGGTATCCATCGAGTAGATTGAGAGTAAGAGGTATGACCTCGCTTGGAAACTGGAAATATTCTAAAAACTTCCAAGGAGATTCCTACTTCACAGATAATAACCAACCAGCTGGAGAGACTGGAACTTTATACCTAGATGGTGTAAAAATTGGTGATGCAGCACAAACAGTTTTATACTTAGGTCTTGATTATAAACTTACTTCAAAGCTTTCTATGGATTTAGATATGATGAGCTTTGATAATCTTCATGGTAGATTTGGACCTCTTGATAGTGAGTTTAGAAATGCCGATAACAGAGGCTCAATTAAACTACCTTCCTGGGGAACAGTAGATTTAGGTGCAACATATAGATTTAGCTTATTAGGATATGATACAACAGCTAGGCTGAATATTAACAACCTATTAGATGAAGAATATATTTCACAATCACAAACAAACTTCCACAATGATGGCGGAAGAACTTGGAATGGAGTTAATGTAGCAAATCAAGTTTATTTTGGGAAAGGAACAACATGGAACTTAGGATTAAATATTAGATTCTAAAAGTTAAAATTAGTTCTTAAAAAAACCCTGCTTCGGCAGGGTTTTTAATTTGAGCAAATTTCTTTAATAATTATCTCTACTTGTTCTTTGCCTGAATACGAATTGATGCTTATAGTAAAGAGAATACTAAAAGAGGATTTTATACTCATAAGCTCATCCTTTTTACTGAATGAAATAAATGGAAGCTTAGTATTTGATGAATCCATTACATAGGATTTTACAATTTGTGACTCTTTACCAACGAACTTTAAGTCATCAATTATTTTGCAATCATCTGACCTAAAGACTGGTCTTTTGTTTTCAATGCCGAAGGGTGACATTCTTGAAATTATCTTTACATTTTCAATAGTAAGGTCTGAGAAAGAAACTTCAAGGTCATACTTATGCTGTCTTTCAAACATATTTCCATCAACAGTTTCTTTAACAGTTTTTTCAAAAAGTTCACTAAATAGATTTAGTTTAGATTTTTCGATTTTTAAACCCGCTGCAAATTTATGACCCCCAAATTGATGTAAATATTTTTCACATTTAACCAATGCATCATAAACATCAAATCCAGACACAGATCTCACAGATCCAGTAAGTAACTCTTTATCAAAATCAGTAATTATTATAGTTGGTTTATAAGATTTTTCAATTATTCTTGAGGCAACAATTCCTAATACTCCTGTGCTCCAGTTTTGACCATATATAATATTAGAATACTTACTATGGTCAATGTTTTCAACTACATTTTCAAATACATCTTTTTCTGTAGCCCTGCGTTTTAAATTCAGGAATTCTACTTCGTTTGATAAGGACATAGCCTTATTAGGGTCTTCCTCAACTAATAGGTCCACAATAATTTTTCCATTTTTCATTCTTCCTGCAGCATTTATTCTTGGCCCAATGTTAAACGATATCTTTGATTCATCTACTTTATTATTATTTGATTTTAAAAAGTTTCTAAGTCCTAGTCTAGGATTATTATTAATTTCTTTTAATCCATGGAATACCATGACCCTGTTTTCATCAATTAAGGGCATCATGTCAGAAACAGTTGCTAATGCAACAAAGTCTAGAAGACTTCGAATATTTAATTTATTTTCTGATTTTAAATTGTGAGCAGTTATTAATTTATAAGCTATTCCACAACCACAAAGATCTTTAAAAGGATAGGCGCAGTCTGATTGTTTAGGGTTCAAAACCGCGTAAGCTTTTGGAACTTTAATGTCGGGTAAATGATGATCACAAATAATAATATCAATTTCTTTTGAATTTGCATATTCAACTTGATTTACTGCTTTTATTCCACAATCTACAGTGATTATTAACGAAATATTATTGTCTTTAGCATAATCAATTGATTCTAATGATACCCCATACCCTTCTTTATATCTATCTGGTATGTAATATACTAGGTCATAATTCCTATGATTAAAATAAGTATACAGCATAGATGTTGAAGTGGTTCCATCAACATCATAATCTCCTAAAATCATAATTTTTTCACTTGAAGCATTATTAATCCTATCTATAGCTTTGTCCATATCCTTCATCAGAAATGGGTCATGAAGAGAATCTAATTCAGGTCTAAAAAAAAATTTTGCTTTATCTAAAGAATTAACTCCACGTTGAAGTAAAAGTGAACAAATAAAATGAGGAATTTTTAAATCCATTTGAAGGGAATTTACCTCATCAATAATGGGTTGATCAATTTTAATCCAGTTTTTCATTAAGCTTTATCAATACAGATTACAAATTCACCCTTAATTGTTCTTTCATTATATTCTAGAATCGCTTCTTCTATTGTTCCTCTGAATACTTCTTCATAGATTTTGGATATCTCTCTAACTATAGCAATTTTTCTGTCCGAACCAATTGTCTCTTTCATGTCAGAAAGGGTTTTAATTATTCTGAAGGGTGATTCATATAAGATTGTAGTTTTAGTATTTTGAGAGATTTCATATAGTTTAGACTTTCTCCCCTTTTTTCTTGGTAAAAATCCTTCAAAAATAAAACTATCACTGGGTAGTCCACTCATAACTAGTGCTGGAACAAAAGCTGTAGGACCAGGCAAGCAAGTAATTAATATATTATTTTTAATTGCTTCACGAATTAGTAAAAATCCTGGATCAGATATACAAGGAGTACCAGCATCTGTTATTAGGGAGACTTTGTTTCCATTAATTATCATTTGAACGTATTCATCAACTCTTTTATGTTCATTATTAAGATGGTAACTATTTACTTTTGTTAAAATATTATAGTGCTTAAGTAATTTTTTTGCATGCCTTGTATCCTCAGCCAAAATAATATCTGAATTTTTAAGTGTTTCTATAGCCCTCAAGGTAATATCTTCCATATTGCCAATAGGAGTTGGCACA
>CACEKL010000007.1 GCA_902560025.1 uncultured Bacteroidota bacterium
AATGGAGAGTACTGATACATAATTTCCATCTCCTCTACTGGCCCATGACATGTTTGACATTCTATTTTTGCAACCTGCGCATGTTGAGCATGATTGAAGTATACAAAATCAGGAAGGTTATGAATTCTAACCCATTTAACTGGTTTTGTATTCCCTGTATAGACTTGATTCTCTTCATCCCATCCAACAGCAGAATAAAGTTTTTTGATTTCATTAGTATAGAAGTCTCTGGTATATCCATTTTCAAGGTCTTCCTCACCATTATATTCAGCAATATATTCATGACAATTCATACATACATTCAATGAAGGTATACCAGAATGTTTTGAAACTCTTGCAGAAGAGTGACAGTACTTACATTCGATTTGGTTTGCTCCAGCATGTATCTTATGTGAATAATGAATTGGCTGAATAGGTGCATAGCCTTGATCTATCCCGACCTGCATAAGATAACCATAAGTAAAATATGCACTTGAGAGTAGGAACCCTACAACCATAATAAATATCAAAAATTGATTCTTAACAATTGTTTGCCATAAAGGTGTAATATTTCTTTTTGTTTCTGTTTCAATTTTAACTCCACTTGCATTGGCAATTTTTATTAGTGTTCTTTGGACTAAGAAAAGCATTACTATTAGAATAGTAAATATCAGTATGGTAACAGCTAAAATTATATTTAGAGAAATACTAGAGCCCTGACTAGATGACTCTGCAGTTACTGCAGTAGTGTTAGTTGGAGGAGGTGGAGTAAAATTTGTATAGGCTAAAATATTATCAATCTGTTCATCTGAGAATTGAGGATAATTTGTCATTACCGCACGATTATACTCCTCCCAAATTGCTACAGCTTGAGGGTCACCATCTTTAATCATTTGTGTACCGTTTCTGATCCAACTGTACAACCATTCCTTATCATATTTTTCTGTAACACCACTTAAGGCTGGACCAACTGCTTTCCTATTTAACTGATGACAAGCAGCACAATTAGCGTTAAATAAACTTTTTCCAGCCTGAATATCTGCCTCTTGTGAAATACTTAGGGAAGGTAGAAGGAGTGCTACTAAAAATATTCTTTTTATTAGTAACATTCGTAGGGGGCAATTAAATTTTTAGTCATGACGTTAAAGTGTTTTTTAGTCACTTTTTTTAACAGCACAAATTTACATCATAAACGCCATTTTAGGAACTCTAAAATGAACAATTATTTAATTTATAACGATTCTAAATAAGATTTTATCGCAATTTGTTAAATTTGATGAAATTAGTGATGAAAAACTTTAAATTTTCAATAGTTGTTTGCATGTTTTTATTTTCACTCTGGGATATTTCTGCCCAAGATGAAGAAGTATATTACAATGATACACTAACTAAAAAATTCTTTCAAATTAAAAAAGATTTTAGCAAGAAAACTTTTGAATCAACCTACTATACAATTCAAATTTTTTATGGTAGTCTGAATGAGGCAGATTCGATTCAAAATGATTTTAAAGAAAACTATGAAGATGTTAAATCTGAACTAATATTTGAAACCCCAAATTATAAGGTAAGAATAGGAGAATACAAGGATATAAATGTTGCATCCCAAAGCCTGGAGAAAATTAGAAGAATTTATCCTGGATCTTTTATTATAAAACTCTCAGATTTATAATTTTTTCTTTACAGCAATTTCTTGATAACATTTAATTAGGTCACCTACTTCAAGGTCATTAAAATCATTTATTTGTATTCCACAATCATATCCTTTTGCGACTTCTTTAACGTCATCTTTAAATCTTTTTAGTGAGAGTAATTTGCCTTCAAATATTTGCTCATCACCTCTTACAACCCTTACACTTGAGTTTCTATGAATCTTTCCTGAGGTAACCATACATCCAGCAATTGTCCCAATCCTTGAAATCTTAAACGTATCTCTAACCTCAGCTTCACCAGTATTTTCTTCTTTCATTTCTGGAGAAAGCATTCCTTCCATTGCTTCTTTTAGGTCATTAATTGCATCATATATAATCGAATAAGACCTAATATCAATTTGTTCTTTTTCAGATAATTTTCTAGCGCTTTGAGTTGGTTTTACATTAAATCCAATTATTATTGCATCAGATGCGGAAGCAAGAAGCACATCTGACTCAGTAATTGCACCAACACCTTTAAAAATAATATTAACTTGAATTTCCTCAGTTGAAAGATTTTGAAAAGAATCAGTTAATGCCTCAACTGATCCATCAACATCACCTTTAATTATAACATTGAATTCTTGGAAGTCCCCAATTGCAATTCTTCTTCCAATCTCATCAAGCGTTAGGTGTTTTTGAGTTCTTACACTTTGTTCTCTGACTAGTTGAGTTCTTTTAGCTGCAATTTGTTTTGCTTCTTTTTCATCTTCTAAAACCTTAAACTGATCTCCAGCTTGAGGAGCACCATCAAGACCTAGAACTGAAACAGGAGTTGATGGTTGAGCAACTTCTAGAGAGTTACCACTCTCATCAAACATTGCTTTAACTTTTCCACTTGTCTTTCCTGCTAAAATATAATCTCCTATTTTAAGTGAACCATTTTGAACCAGAACTGTTGAAACATATCCCCTCCCTTTATCAAGGTAGGCCTCTAGAATAGTTCCAGTTGATAATTTATCTGGGTTAGCTTTTAAATCCATTATTTCTGCTTCAAGAAGAACTTTTTCAAGAAGTTCATCTATGCCTTTACCGCTTAATGCAGATATATCTTGTGATTGAATTTTACCACCCCAATCTTCTACAACTAAATTCATGGAAGCTAAAGATTCTTTAACCTTATCAGGATTAGCTCCTTCTTTATCAATTTTATTAATTGCAAAAATTATAGGAACTCCTCCCGCTTGAGCATGACTAATAGCCTCTTTAGTTTGAGGCATAATATTATCATCTGCTGCAATTACAACAATTACTATATCTGTTATTTGAGCACCTCTTGCTCTCATAGCAGTAAAAGCTTCATGACCAGGGGTGTCAAGGAAAGTAATTTTTTTTGAATTTACAGATACAGAATATGCTCCAATATGTTGTGTAATTCCACCAGATTCATCTTCTGTTACTGAAGATTTTCTTATATAATCAAGTAGAGAAGTCTTACCATGATCTACATGCCCCATTACAGTTACAATTGGAGATCTCTCTTTAAGGTTTTCTATATCATCTTCTTCTTCAACCTCTTCTTTCTCTTCTTCAATATCAGTTTTCACAAAATCTAACTCAAATCCAAATTCATCTGCAACAACAGATAGAGTTTCTGCATCAAGTCTCTGGTTCATTGTTACCATAATTCCAAGACTCATACATGCAGATATTATATCATTTGAGCTAACTTCCATTAAAGTAGCAATCTCTCCAACGGTAATAAATTCTGTAATTTTTATTTTTTTACTTTCTTCAGCTTGTTGAGCCAACTCTTCTTCACTTTTAAGTTTGTGTTGATCTCTTTTGTCTTTTCTATATTTGGCCCCCTTAGACTTTGAAGATTTACCTTGAAGTTTTTCTAGAGTTTCCCTGATTTGTTTTTGAATTTCGTCATCAGTTGGCTCAACTTTTTGATTTAAATTTTTTGATTTATTATCCTTACTAAATTTATTTGCAAGGTCTTTGGGTTGAGAAACATCTTTACTAATTCTTTTCCTTCTTCTTTTTTTAGATTCTTCAACTTGATCTTCTTTTTTCTTGATTGAGTCCAAATCAATGACCTCACCTGTCTTTTTTAAACCAGTTAATTTTTGAAAATTTGTTTGAATTTTTGATGAATCTTCAGGATTTTTCTTTTCTTCTTCTTTTTCTAACTTTTCTTGGACTGGTTTAGAAATCTCAGTTTTAGATTCAATTTCTTTTGATGCTTCATCCTCGACTTCTAATTTCTCATCAGATTTCTCTTGAAGTTTTTCTTCAATAATTTGTTTTTCTTCAAGCTCTTTTTTCTTTTGAGTATTAATTTCCTCCAGCTTGTCTTTATCTGACTTATCAGTTTGAAACTCTGCAAGAAGAAGGCCATAAGTCTCTTGATCTATCTTAGAGGTTGGCCTTGGTTCAATATCTATTTTTTTTGAACTAAGGAATTCAACAGCTCTATCAAGAGAGATATTTAATTCTTTTAAAACTTTATTTAACCTTACAGGTGTTGACATATAATTTAATCTTCAAATTCTTCTTTTAAGATTTTCAGAACATCTGCTACTGTTTCTTCTTCAAGATCAGTTCTCTTAACAAGATCCTCTGCATCCAACTCAAGAACACTTTTTGCAGTATCTAATCCAACCTTTCTAAATTCTTCAATTACCCAGCCATCAATTTCATCCTTGAACTCAGTAAGCTCTACATCTTCTTCAGCACCTTCTCTGTAGACATCAATTTCATATCCAGTAAGCCTTCCAGCTAGTCTGATGTTATGACCTCCTTTTCCAATTGCTCTAGAAACTTCGTCTGGGTTAAGATAAACCTGAACAGTTTTTTTCTCCTCATCAATATTTAATGAATTAATTTTTGCAGGGCTTAAAGCTCTGGTTATATATAACTGAGTATTGTTTGTATAATTTATTACATCAATATTTTCATTGCCAAGCTCTCTTACAATTCCATGTATTCTAGATCCTTTCATACCAACACAAGCTCCAACTGGATCAATCCTATCATCATATGAGTCTACTGAAACTTTTGCTTTTTCACCAGGAATTCTAACTGCTTTTTTTATAGTAATTAGACCATCAAAAACTTCAGGTATTTCTTGTTCAAACAGCTTCTCCAAGAATAACGGTGATGTTCTAGAAAATATAATTCTGGGTTTATTACCTCTTAACTCAACATTTTCAATAACCCCTCTTACGCTATCTCCTTTTCTAAAAAAATCTTTTGGTATTTGCTTATCCTTGGGCATAATCAATTCATTTCCATCATCATCCAAAAGAATCACCTCTCTAGCTCTCACATGATGTACTTCAGCAGTAAAGATTTCACCAACTCTGTCTTTAAATTGGTTATATATATTGTTGCTATCATGCTCAAAAACTTTTGCAACAAGGTTTTGTCTTAAAGCTTGAATAGATCTTCTACCTAGGTCAATTAATTTGAATTCTTCAGAAACCTCTTCACCAACCTCAAAGTCAGGCTCTATTTTTCTTGCTTGAGTTATTTCTATTTCAGCATTTGGGTCTTCAACCTCACCGTCTTTTACTACTATTCTGTTTCTCCATATCTCAAGGTCTCCTTTGTCAGGATTTATAATTATGTCAAAGTTTTCATCTGTTCCAAATTTTCTTGTAAGTGAATTTCTAAAAACTTCTTCAAGAATAACCATTAATGTTACTCTATCTATTAACTTTTCATCTTTGAATTCCGAAAAAGATTCTAATAATGATATATTTTCCATGTTCTTAACTTTATTTAAAAAAAAAGAGGGACATAATGTCGCCTCTGAAATTTTCAAAATGCTTGGCAAATTTATTATAAATTATTGATATAATAAAATTGTTGGCCTACTAGGGATCGAACCTAGACTCTTCTGGACCAAAACCAGACGTGTTGCCAGTTACACCATAGGCCAATTAGCTGCAAATTTAAATTATTTTTTTCTTTAAAAAATATATTTATGAAATTTCTTGAATATTACGCAGAGGTACTGATTTAATAAGCAATATATTAAGGATTGCAGATACAGCAAAATATGATAATAAGAAAGTAGCAAGAGTTAAATTATATGTAAGATTAAGCTCTTGACTGTAAATAATAATTGCTATTCCGATAAAAATTCTTAAGAATTCAAATGTAGTTGACCATTTAAATCCATCCATAACAGATGTAGAACTAAAAATAGTTGAAAAGATTAAGATTAAATATGCAGTTTTATCAGCTACAGATATATCTGCAAATGAAGTTAAAAGCACAAATAGAATTATATTTTGCACAACAAAATGAAATCCGGCAAATATTTTATGTATCAACTTATACTCTGGTTTATATTTTTCCTGGTTATATACATTTTCAACTTTAGCTCTAGGTAATTTTTTTATTACATCTTCTGGTCTCCAGCCCGTGGGCATAAACCATATTCTAAACTTATCCTTTAGACTATTTGTATACCAAGCGTCTTGAATTAGGAACCATAAATGTTGAAAATTTATCCAAATTGGATTCCAGGTCTCGACAGGCTTTAATGTCCCATAGACACATGGCACATCATCAAGTTCTTCTTGAAAAGTTCCAAAGGCTCTATCCCAGATACAAAAAATTGCTGCAAGATTCTTATCAATATATTCTTTATTTATTGCATGATGAACTCTATGCTGTGAAGGTGTTACAAGAATATATTCTAACCAACCTAACTTTCCTATATGTTTTGTATGGTACCAAAATTGACCAAAAAGATGAAGTGGTCCTAAAATAGCAA
Organism: uncultured Bacteroidota bacterium; assembly: GCA_902560025.1. The sequence goes on from CACEKL010000007.1 coordinate 6,400, forward strand.
TTACCTGTGGAGGTACACCTAAAAATGCTGCAGGAATTAGGAACAATACCCCAATACCTAAATTATTAGTAATACTTTGCCTTAAGGCACAAGCAAGATTGAATTCTTCACTGCTATGATGAATGACATGCATATTCCAAAAAATATTTATTGAATGCTTAAGTCTATGATGACAATAACTTGCAAAGTCTATACATACAAAAGCAATAAAATAAAGAAGAATACTTTCCTCTAGATCAATAACCTTAAGTCTTTCGTAGAAAAATGGATATGAAAAAATTATTATACCTAATCCAAGAATATCTACAAGTAAATTAGTAAAACCTGAACTTAGGCTTGATATAGTATCCATAAATGAGTGCTGTTGATCTTTCTTCCAAGCACCATATAATATTTCAATTGTAATTAATACTAAAAAAATAGGTATAGTAATTAGTAGTATGTTTGCGTATGTATCCATCCTTATTTAATACTCAATAATTCTATATGAAAATTGAATATTTTATTTTACTTTGCTTTTATAAATATATCAAATATGACGTTAAAAAAAATATTAAATCTTATAACGATTTTTTGTATTACTATTCTTTTATCTAATACAAACTTATACTCACAAAAAAAATCAAAAAATAGTATAACTTTTGATCAGGCTCTTCATGAGTCAGTTGAATACAGAGAAATTGGGCCATTTAGGGGTGGGAGATCTGCGGCAGTTGTTGGAGTCACTGGACAACCCGACTTATATTATTTTGGTGCTACTGGAGGTGGAGTATGGAAGACAGAGGATGGAGGTAAAACTTATGAAAATATTTCAGATGGTTTCTTTGGTGGAAGTATTGGATCAATTGCAGTTGCTAGTAATGATTCAAATGTAATATATGTTGGTGGTGGTGAGGTTACAATTAGAGGTAATGTTTCATCTGGATATGGGGTATTTAAGAGTGTTGATGCTGGTAAAACATGGAAGTTTTCTGGATTACCAAATTCTAGACACATTCCTAGAATAGTAATTGATCCTAACGATAATAACATAGTCTATGCTGCTGTTCTTGGTAACATTTATAAACCAACAAATGATAGAGGAGTTTATAAATCTGTAGATGGAGGATTAACATGGAAAAAAGTTCTTTTTGCAAATAACCTTTCAGGAGCATTTGAAATTGTAATGGACCCAAATAATCCAAGAATTTTATATGCATCTACATGGAGAGTTCAAAGAACATCTCATAGTTTAAGTAGTGGAGGTGAAGGCTCTGATTTATGGAAGAGTGTTGATAGTGGAGAGAGTTGGATTAAGATTAGTAAAAATAATGGTTTCCCAACTGGAACGATTGGTGTAATTGGAGTAACTGTATCACCAGTTAATTCAGAAAGAGTTTGGGCAATTGTTGAAAATCAAGAAAAGGGAGGTGTATATAGATCTGATGACGGAGGTGAAAACTGGCTTTATACAAATAGTAGCAGATCTCTAAGACAAAGAGCTTGGTATTATTCAAAGATATATGCTGATACGCAAGATATAGACGGTGTATATGTAATGAATGTTGCATATCACTTCTCAGATGATGGAGGTAAAACTTTTAAGTCAAGTTATGCTCCTCATGGAGACCATCATGATTTATGGATTGCTCCTGAAGATAACTCAAGGATGATAATTGCTGATGATGGAGGTGCTCAAGTAACTTATGATAAAGGGAAAACATGGAGTACTTATTATAATCAACCAACAGCTCAGTACTATAGAGTAACTACTGATAATTCATTTCCTTACAGAATCTATGTTGCTCAACAAGATAATTCTACCCAACGAGTAAGACATAGAAGTTTAGGTTATAGCATAAGTGATAATGATTGGGAAAGTACTGCTGGTGGAGAGTCAGGTCATATTGCTATTGATCCTAATAATAATGAAATTGTTTATGGAGGTAGCTACTTAGGGTTTTTAGAAAGAAGAAATCATGAAAAAAATACTTCTAGAGTAATTAATGTATGGCCAATTACAACTCTTGGTGAAGGTGCCGAAGCTATGAAATATAGATTTAATTGGAATTTCCCAATTGCTTTTAGTAAACATGATTCGTCAAAACTTTATACTTTTTCTAACCATGTTCATCTTTCTACTGATGAGGGGCAAAGCTGGGAGACAATCAGTCCTGATTTAACAAGAAATGATAAGACAAAACTTGTTTCATCTGGTGGTCCTATTACTCAAGATAATACCGGAGTAGAATATTATGCTACTTTATTTGCAGTTGATGAATCTCCAATTCAAGAAGGATTGATCTGGGTTGGTAGTGATGATGGATTAATCCATTTAACAAAAGATGGTGGGAACACATGGGAGAATGTAACTCCAAAGAAAATGCCAGATTGGATGATGATAAATAGTATTGACGCCTCTTCTTTTGATACAGGGACTGCATACATAGCAGGAACGAGATACAAGCTAGGTGACTTTACACCTTATTTATATGTAACTGAGGATTATGGAAAAAATTGGAAATTAATTACATCTGGAATAGAGAGCGAACACTTTACAAGAGTAGTTAGGTCAGATAAGGTGAATAAAAATATTCTTTATGCAGGTACCGAAACAGGAATGTATATTTCTTTTGATAAGGGTAACAGTTGGAATAAATTTCAAAAAAACTTACCTATTGTTCCAATTACTGATTTAACAATAAAAGATAACTCACTTATTGTTGCAACTCAAGGAAGAAGTATTTGGATTCTAGATGACCTAACAGTACTGCATCAATTAAGTCAATCTTCTGATGAGGCTAAACTATACAAGCCAAAAGATTCATATAGAATGAGAGGTGGTGGTGGAATGAAATCATTGACGGCAGGGACTAATCTTCCAAATGGAGTTATTGTTCATTATTATCTTCCAAGCTTCGATAAAGAGAATGATGAAGTAAAACTTTCAATTCACTCTAATGATGGTGAACTGATAAAGGAGTTTTCAAATAAAAGCAAAGAGAACTCAATGAAAGTAAAACAAGGAGGAAATTCTTTTGTTTGGAACATGAAATATCCGGGAGCAAAAAGACTTGATAAAATGGTTTTATGGGGAGCAGATTTTTCTGGTGCTAAAGCAGTTCCAGGAGATTATATTGTTAAATTATCTACTAATGGTGAAGAGCTTTCTAAAGATTTTACAATTTTAAAAGACCCAACTTCAGAAGGATCAATTGATGATATTAAAGCTCAATTCGATTTTGTTAATGAGATTAATGCTGTTGTGGATAAAGCTCACAAAGCAATAATTAACATTAGAAAAATTAAAAATGATCTTAAAAAGTTTCAGTCAGAATATTCTGACAATGAACTTACAAAGGATTTAGTCGAAGAGTCCAAGTCAATTTCAAGTTCTTTAGACAAGGTTGAAAATGAATTATATCAAACAAAGAATCAAAGTAATCAGGATCCATTAAATTATGGAGTTAAACTAACAAATAACTTAGGTAATCTAAATTCTGCTTTTAGAAGTGGTGATTTTAGTCCTACAGACCAAGACATTAATGTAAAAAATGAATTAATTGAAAAGGTTAATAAGCAATTGGAAATATATGACACTATTATTTCTAACGATATACCAAGTTTTAATTCAAGCTTTAAGAAACTTGAGTTAGATTATTTAAATGTTTCTATGTAACTAAATTAACCTGAACTTAAATTAATTAATCTAATAATGTCCGAAACTAAGTTTCGAAAAATTAACAATATAGCAGGTTGGATTCTGTTTTCGGTTGCCCTATTTACATATGGATTAACTGTAGAGCCAACTGCTAGCTATTGGGATGCAGGTGAATATATTTCAACTTCTGCAAAGCTTCAGATTGGTCATCCACCTGGAGCTCCTTTTCATCAAATGATGGGTGCAATTTTTTCATTATTTGCCCCAAGCAATGAGTTAATAGCACTTGCAGTAAATTTTTTATCAGTAGTATCTAGTGCATTTGTAATATTATTCTTATTCTGGTCAACAACCTTGATTTTAAATAAAATTTTCAAGGAGAATGAATTCAAGAATTCATGGGCTATAATTTTAAGTGCATCAATTGGTGCATTAGCATTTACTTTTTCTGATAGCTTCTGGTTTAATGCAGTTGAAACTGAGGTATATGCATTAGCTATGCTTTTTCTCTCTTCAACTTTTTGGGCTGGATTGAGATGGGATAAAGACTTTGAAAATGAAAGAGGTGATAAATGGTTATTACTAATTTCATTTTTAATTGGTTTATCATTCGGCGTTCACTTTATGGCTATACTAACAATACCAGCTATTGGAATGATATACTATTTTAGAAAATATAAAGATGTTTCTTTAAAGGGTTTCTTGTTAGCTAACATAATATCTGTATCAGTACTACTGTTTATTTTTAAACTGCTATTACCCTCAACTTTATCGATTTTTGGTCAACTAGAAGTTTTCTTTGTAAACTCATTTGGGTTACCATTTAACTCCGGAACAATAATTGCCGGTCTATTAATGATTGTAATATTTTATAGGGGATTGTCATATACTCGATCGAAAGGAATGGTTCAATTCAATACTCTTTTTTTATGTGTACTATTTGTGTTTATCGGGTTTTCATCATGGTTAATGATACCGATAAGATCTAATGCCAAAACTGTAATCAACGAGAATTCACCATCCGATGCAAGAACACTTTTAGCATATTACAGGCTAGAGCAGTATCCAAAAACTTATCTTTTTTATGGACCAATGTTCTCTGATATATATGCGCCCCAAGACGACAAAGAACCATATGTTGATGGAAAACCAAAATACGAAAGAGATTATATTACAGGAAGGTATAAGGTTGTAAATTATTGGGAGGATTCTGAGATAAATTCAAATTCAAAACATAGAGGTTTGATTCCAAGGTTATGGAGCTCTAATCATGCAGCAAACTATATGAACTTTACTAATCCTTTAAAGTTTGAGATTCTAGATAGGTATAAAAATGAACAGGTAATTGTCGAAAGTGTAAATGAGTTTCTTAATAGAGAGTTACAAGGTGAAGTTGATGGTGATGATTACAATGAGTTCTTTAGATCTTTAGGCCCTTATCTTAATATTAGTAAACCTACCCTTTTTGATAACCTAAGTTTTCTTTTTTCCTATCAGATAAATTACATGTATTGGCGATATTTCATGTGGAATTTTGCAGGTAGACAAAATGATATTCAAGGTGATTATTCAATAATGAATGGAAATTGGATAAGTGGTATTAAGTTTATTGATGAGTTAAGAATTGGGAATCAAGATTCAATAGATCAGGATCAGAAAAATAATAAAGCAAGAAATACTTATTTTTTCCTACCACTAATACTTGGAATTATTGGACTAATGTTCTGCTATAAGTATGATATAAAATCCTTCTGGACATTATTACTACTATTCTTGTTTACTGGTCTTGCATTAAAGTTTTATTTAAATGAAAGACCTTTTGAGCCAAGAGAAAGAGATTACGCTCTAGTTGGATCTTTCTATGTTTTCTCCATTTGGATAGGTATGGGGTATGCAGCAATTTCATATTATTTGAAAAAATATAATAGTAAACTTTTACAAGGAGGTATTTACTCGTTGTGTTTATTGTCGGTTCCTTTATTAATGGCAAGTAATAATTGGGATGATCATGATAGATCAGATAGATATACTGCTCAATCTCTAGCAAGAGCTTACCTGCAGTCAATTGATGAGGACAAGGATGCAATGATTTTTACAATTGGTGATAATGACACTTTTGCTTTATGGTATGCACAAGAAATTGAAGAATTTAGAACTGATATTAGGACAATTAATACATCTCTGTTAGCAACTGACTGGTATATTGATCAGATGAAAAGAAGAGCATATGAAAGTAGTCCTATACCATCACAAATGGAACATGAAAATTATGCATTTGGTATAAGAGATTATATAAGATATGAGAATCTGCTTGACTCTATAAGATGGGATATTGGAGACTTTGTTGACTGGGTTGCAAGCGATAATCCAAGAACTAAATATAGGAACTTAATAACTCAAGCAGGTGGTGATACCAGCGATTATCCAGAGAATGCGCTTGAAACTGTTTTTTATCCGACAAATAAAATTAGACTTCCTGTTAATAAAGAGAATGTAATAGAAAGTGGAATTGTGAATAAAGAAGATGAAGATCTTATAGTTGATTATATTGATATTGACCTTCCTGAGTCTATTATAACAAAAAATCAAATTTTAATGCTAGATATTCTTGCGAATAATGATTGGAAAAGGCCAATATATTTTACCGGAGGTAGTTATGAGGATTCTGAATATATATGGATGAAAGATTATCTTCAACTAGATGGCCTAGTATATAAATTAGTTCCAATTAGGACACCTATTGATAGAAGCAACCCATATGAAATGGGGAGAGTTGATTCTGATCTAATGTATGATATTGTAAAAAAATGGTCATGGGGTAACTCTGAAAGTACTGAGATTTATCACGACCCAGAGACTAGAAAAAATAGTATTTCATTTAGAAGTAATTTATCAAGATTATCAGAGGCTCTAATTCTAGAAGAGCAATATGATAGAGCAGAAGAGATAATAGATCTTGCATTTGAAAAAATGCCAATTGATTTTTATGGATACTATAGTTTATGGACTCCTTTCATAGAGGGATATTACAAAATTGATAGAGATTTAAAAGCACAGGATGTAGTAAAAAAGATCTCTTTAAAATATTCTGACAGATTAAATTATTATTCGTCTCTTGAAATTTTTAACCAATACAATGTTGGTGAGGAGATAATATCTGACATTGAGAGATATAGAAATCTTATAGAAACTATGTTAGTTTTTGATACAAGTGAAGTAACTGTTGAAGAAATAAAAAGGTTTATTTCTAGTTCTGAGAAATTTAACTTTATATATGGTGAGTTTGATTATTATATGTCAGTATCCGATTTTATTGTTTCTCTTGTAAAGTCTAATGAGCTTGAATATTCAAAACAGATTATTGATAAAATAGAAGATTTTTTAATTAGAAGAGTTTCAGTTTTTTCAAATCTAGATGAGGATGAACAAATTTTTTACATCGAGGGAATTACTTCTGATATTAATAATTATAGTAATATCATAAATAGCATAGAGCTATTTAATAGAGAGTTATATGAAAATTATAAAAAGAATCTTGATGAGCTGTTGAAAAATATTGTAGAATAAAAAGAGCTTAACTAATTAACAAACATAAATTCAACAAAATATTCATTCCTTAGTTAAGCTGGTCTTTCATTAAACTTATTAAAGTATTTGCATCTTGGTCTCCACTTTGTCTCCATACCATTTCACCATACTTATAAATCATTAAAGTAGGAATAACTTTAACTCTTAATGCCTCTGATAGTTTAATATTTTTTTCAGTATTTATTTTAATTACTTTACCCTTATCACCAAGTGCAGCAGCAACATCTTTTAGAACAGGATGAAGTGATGTTGATATTTCATCCAGCTCGCTAAAAAAAACCAAAAGCAAAGGTTTTTTTTCATCTAAAAGCTCACCAAACTTGGACATAAAATTTAGTTTTAAGGCGAAATTATAACTTTTTTCTATTTAAATCCAAATATTAATTAACCCTATTATTTTTTTGATGTTTACAACTCAATGGTAATCTTTAAAAAAAGAGACTTATTTAATAGGATTAAGAACATAACATTAAGTTAATATTTGAAACTAAGAATTAACATTTAGTAAAGGTTTTATTAATTCTTAATTTAAAATAACTCTGATATAAAAAAATACATTTGTGTCAACATAAATTCAACAAAATATATATTATGAAAAATAAAATTTATTCTTTAATTGCTGCTTCAGGAATTTTTTTAATCTCGTGTGAAAAAGATCCAGAAACAGTTTATGAAACAATTACAGTAACTGAAACTGTAGTTGTGACTGAAACTGAAACTGTAACAGTTGAGGTTCCTACTACTACTGTTCCAGAAACTGAAACAGTAGGTGGAGGTGGAATCTTCTTTATCGATGATTCTCAAATATGGACTAATGATAGAATTTGGATCATGAATGGTAAAGTAGTTGTGAGAGATGGTGGTGTTCTTACTATCGAGGAAGGTACAATCGTTAAAGCAGAAGATGGTCAAGGAGTTGATGCAACTGCGCTTGTTATAGCTAAGGGTGGTACTTTATTTGCTAATGGTACTGCTTCAAATCCAATAGTCTTTACAGACAAAGCTGATCAGCTATCATATTCTAATACAGATAGAATTAGTCCTAATAGGGTTGCTACTGATACAGGTAAATGGGGTGGTGTAATAATGCTAGGTCAAGCTACAGTCGGAGAAGACGGTGGTGAAGACGACATTGAAGGAATTGCAACAGGGTATGAATGGACTAAATATGGAGGCTCATTAGATGCTGATTCATCTGGATCTCTAAATTATGTTTCAATTAGACATAGTGGAACTGCATTAGGAAACGGGGATGAAATCCAAGGTTTAACCCTAGGTGGAGTTGGTTCAGGAACCACTGTAACTAACATTGAAATTGTTGGAAGTGATGACGATGGAATAGAAATATTTGGTGGAACTGTTAACGTAACAAATTTAACTATATGGGCTCAAAGTGATGATGCAGTGGATTTAGATGAGGGATATGCAGGTACAATTGATAATGTTGCTGTTCAGATGAAAGCTTCTGGTGATAATATTTTTGAAATTGACGGTACAGAAGATAGTACTGATGAAAGAGATGGTCAATTTACTGTTAAAAATGTAACCTTTATAGGAGTTGCTGGTAATACTGAGAAAACTGATCAGCTTGGTCATTGGAAATCAGATGCTACAGGAACTACAGAAAACGTTTTATATACAACAATGGATGGGCAAACCATTGAGGGCATTGACTCTGACACATATGATGCCAGCGCAACAGAAAATGCAGTTAATAAACTAATTTTCAAAAACTTTCAATTTGCAACTACTAGTACTTTAGCATCAATACTTGCTAACACATCAAGTACAACAGGAGATGCTCCAGGATGGGCATCAGTAGTTTCAACTGGAACAGTTGGTGCTGATACATCAGTAATGTCATGGACAATGTGGTACAAGCTTACTCAACAATAGTTGATTGAGAACCATAAACTAAAATAGTATTCTAAAATGCCCGTTTTTAGCGGGCATTTTTTTATGAAAAAAAAAAAAAAAAAAAAAAAAAAAAAAAAAAAATGAAAAGAACTTTAATTTTATTGCTTTTAATAATACCATTAAACTATATTTTTTCTCAATCTGTAATAACAGGTAAAGTTGTTGATGGAGAATTCAATGATTTTTTACCTTTTGCAAATATTGTGCTTCAAACAAATGAAGGAGAGTTCATTGACGGAACTTCTACAGATTTTGAAGGATCATATACAATTAATGTTGTTGCTGGAACTTATATTTTAGAATTTTCATTTGTTGGTTATGATACCAAAAGAATAACAGATATAGTTGTAGGTCAAAATGAGGAATTTATTTTAAATACCACATTGTTACCTGCGTCTAATAGTCTAGACGAAGTTATTGTTACAACAACAGCAAAAAATAATACAGAAGCGTCAGTTTTGTTAATTCAAAAAAGAGCAGTTAATTTAATAGATGGGTTGTCTGCTCAATCTATTCAAAAGACGGGGGATAGTGATCTTGCATCAGCAATTAAAAGAGTACCCGGGGTCTCAGTTCAAGATGGTAAATTTGTATATGTAAGAGGTCTTGGAGATAGATATTCAAAAACACTTTTAGGAGGGCTTGAAATCCCTGGACTTGATCCAGATAAAAATACGTTACAATTAGATATTTTTCCAACAAATCTTCTTGATAATATTCTTATTAATAAATCTGCTAGTGCTGATCTAAACTCTGATTTCACAGGTGGTATTGTTGATGTAGTTCTTAAGGATTTTTCTGTACTACCAGAATACAGCTTTTCAATTAGTGGTTCATATAATCCTGACATGAATTTGAATGATAACTTTATTGGCAATGAAAATGATGCATTTAATTTTCTTGGATTTGATAATGGATACTTTGATAACCCATTATCATCAAAACAAGAGATTCCTTTTCCTGAAACTTTTAATAGTGGTCAATCCGTTCTTACAAGATTTCTAACTCAAAAGTTGGAAGCTACAATGGATGCATCAAGATTTCAGAGTTTTTTAAACTATAGTGTAGGTGCAACTGCAAGTAATCAATTTAATTTATCAGACACAAAATCTATTGGATATATTGCATCATTAAGTTTAAAAAGAGATTATGAGTATTATGAGAGTTTTTTCAACGGTACTGTTGAAAAAGAAAACATCAATAAACCTTTAGAGCAATACAGTGAACAGGCAGGAGAATTTGGTCAGGTTAAAAATCTAGGTAGTGCTCTTTTAGGTTTATCACTAAAAACTCTTAATTCAAAATATAAGTTGAATCTTCTAGCAATTAAATCAGGAGAATCTGGAGCGATAAAAGGAAACTATAAAGAATTTATTGAAAATCCATATAATGGTGATGCAAGTATTTTGACTTACACAGATAGAAATATTATATCTCTACCTTTTTCATCTCAGCATATTTTTAATGGTGGTAACTCTTCTTTAGATATTAAAATTGCTCCCTCAATTGCTAGAGTATATGATAAAGATTTTAAAAAGACAGTCTTTGAAATAGCACCAAATGGTAATAAATTAATTTCTCCAAATACAACTCAAAATCCTACAAGATTGTGGAGGTCTTTGAAAGAAGATGCGATTTCCTCTAAAGTTCAATACAATATTAATCTAGAGAGTGATAATTTGCAAGGAAAGATTAAATTGGGAGGATCTTTTACATATAAACAAAGGGACTTTGAAACTGATGACTATAGAATTGCTTACAGAGGATTAAGTTCTATTTTGGGGGGGAACGCAAATAATATTTTAGCCCCTAATTTCATATATGACTTAGATACAAACCAGGGTTCTTATATTAAAGGAGATTTTCAAAGAACAAATCAATACGAATCTTCAGGACAAACTTTTGCTGGTTTTATATCTTCAGAACTAGTGTTATCTGATAAATGGAAATCGACTATTGGTGTTAGATTTGAGAATTATATTGTAAAATACACAGGAGAAAATATAGAAGCCATTAAGTTTGATAATGAAAAGCTGATTGATACTAGAGATTTTTATCCATCGATTAATATAATTAGGACAATTAATGATGATAGAAATTTAAGAATTTCCTACTCTAAAACTACAGCAAGGCCAACATTTAAAGAAATTTCTTCAGCTCAAATTTATGATCCTATCACAGAAAGATATTTTGTTGGAAATCCTGATGTTAACCCAACTTATATTAACAATTTTGATCTTCGCTACGAATCATATGGTGAAGGAAATCAAATTTTTGCAATTAGCACTTTCTTTAAACAATTTAACGATCCAATAGAAGTTACCGCACTAGATGCAAATCAACCATCAGTTTTCATTGTTAGAAATAATAAAGAAGCAACTGTTTATGGAGTTGAGTTAGAAATCAGAAAAGATATTTTTAATAATGATAAAAGAAAATTATCATTAAATCTAAATTCCTCATTAATTGAATCTGAGCAGAAAATGAGTAATGAAGAGTTTCAAGGAAGGGTTATCAGTAACCCAGATAAAGAGATAAGTAATACCAGAGAACTTCAGGGTCAATCTCCATATCTAGTAAATATAGGATTAGTTTATAATTTATTTACTAAAGACTTAGAATTAGGATCATATTTCAATGTACAAGGTAAGACACTTGAGATTGTTGGAATTGGAAATCTTCCAGATGTATACACATACCCATTTCAAAATTTAAATTTTAATTTATCTAAAACCTTTGGGACAAACAATAATCAGTCAATAAATATTCAAGCAAAAAATATTTTAAATTCTAAAAGGGAGAGTAAATATGACTATTATGGTCTTGAGACAAGTACGTTCTCATTATATGAACCTGGAATTAGTTTTTCTTTAGGTTATAGTATAAAGTTCTAAATTTGTAAAAAAAGAATTTGGAAGGAGCTTACTTATTTATAATTGGCATTATCATTTTTCTTGCAGTAAGTGACCTAATTGTTGGTGTTAGTAATGATGCTGTAAATTTTCTAAACTCTGCTATTGGCTCTAAAGTAATTTCATTCAGGAATATTATGATCCTTGCAAGTCTTGGTGTCGCCATTGGAGCTCTGTCCTCAAGTGGAATGATGGAAATTGCAAGAAAAGGAATATTTAACCCAGAGGCTTTTTTTTTCAGTGATATTATTATAATCTTTTTATCTGTTATGATAACTGATATTCTAATATTAGACTTATTCAACTCATGGGGTCTACCAACTTCTACAACTGTATCAATTGTTTTTGAATTATTAGGTGCAGCTGTTGTTATGTCAATAATTAAAATAGTGGATGCAGATGCCAGCCTAATAGAAATTGAAAATTATATTAATGTGCAAAAAGCGACAGAAATAGTAATTGGGATTCTATTATCTGTATTTATTGCTTTTTCAATTGGCGCAATAATTCAATGGATATCAAGAGTAATATTAACTTTTGATTTTGAGTCTAAAAGTATACTCCTTAATTCTATTTTTGGATCATTATCATTTACATCAATAATTAATTTTATTCTAATTAAAGGAATTAAGGGCACTCCTTACTCATCTGAAACCTTTTCAATTTTGGATGACTTAACTATTAATGAATTTATAGATTCTAATATCTTTCTTTTTTGGATCATAAGCTTGATATTTTGGTATATTTTATCAATGATAGCTATTTATGCCTTCAAAGTAGATATATATAAGATTATTATTGGTGTTGGAACTTTTTCTCTTGCTCTTGCATTTGCTGGAAATGATTTAGTAAATTTTATTGGAGTCCCTATAGCTGCACTTGAATCATTTCAATCATGGTCTTTATCTTCAGTAAGTGCATCTGATTTTGCAATGACATCATTATCTGAAAAAGTTAGTACTAAGCCTCTTTATCTTTTTATATCTGGTCTTATTATGGTAGTAACTTTATGGTTTTCATCTAAAGCTAAAAACGTAGTTAAAACAAGTTTAGATTTATCAAACCAAAATGAAATAGATGAAAGATTTAAAGCAAATCTTATTGGAAAAGCCTTAGTTAGCTTAGGTATATCCTTAAATAAATTTTTGAAAATAATCCTTCCAAAAAATTTCCTTATTCAGATTAATAATTCCTTTAAATTAAAAGATAATTATAATCTTACAGACTCAATAGATGGTATTAGGCCATCATTTGATAAATTAAGAGCAAGTCTAAATCTAGTTATTGCTGCAATTTTAATTTCTATTGCCACTTCATACAAGTTACCATTATCAACTACTTATGTAACATTCATGGTAGCAATGGGAACATCATTGTCTGATAGAGCCTGGAGTTCAGAGAGTGCTATTTATAGAGTATCTGGAGTAGTAAGTGTCATTGGAGGATGGTTCCTAACAGCATTGTCAGCTTTTATAATATGCGGACTAATAGTATTTGTAATAAACTTACTTAAGTTAGTTGGAGTAATAATAATACTCTTGTTTGTAATCATTATAATAATAAATAATCACAGAAAATTTAAGAAAAAGGGAGAAATTGAAATCTAATCTTTATCAATTGTTGCAATAGTTGCAGGTGTATCCCAGTCTAAAACTTTTACTACATTATTATCTACAAAATCAACTTCACGAATTTTTCCTTCATTCCAAAAGAACCATTTACCAGTTTTTTTCCCTTTATCGTATTGACCAGATACTGCCTTTCTTCCATCTTTGTAAAAACTAGACCACTCACCATGAAGCTTTTTATTTTTTATAAATCCTTGCTGAAGAATATTTCCAGCCTCATTATAGTAGACCACTTTAAAAGTGTTAATTCCTTCTTCAGTAACAATTTTCTTTTCCTGCGCACTCAAACTAGTAATGGAGAGTGCAAAAAACATCAATATAATTCTCATAATCCTTAGTTTTATAACATAAAGTTAACTATAAATTAACAAATAGCAAACTTTTACATAACATTAAATTAACATTAGGATATAAAGAACTGATTATTAGCTATATACAAAACAGATATTGATCTATTATATAGGATTGAGTATAATAAAAATTTAATTCAGAATATTAAGAACCACACATAAGACAGTCATCATCCTCATTCTCTTTAGATTGAGAGATAATTTGTTTTAGCTCTTCAGGAGTTAGTGGTTCAACAGCAACTGGTTTTTCCTTGGATTTAGTTTTTGCTGCTTTTTCTGTTCTAGTAATTTGAACTTCACCTACCTCTTCAGTCTCTGCTTCAAGTTTAATCTCTTCTGTTTTTTCGGGAACAGATTCTTTTTTCTTAAGTGTAAACTTAATTGCATCAACAGCAGATTTAGTCCTTAAATAGTACATACCTGTTTTAAGACCAGATTTCCATGCATAGAAGTGCATAGATGTAAGTTTTGACATAGTAGCACCTTCCATAAATAAATTAAGTGATTGTGATTGGTCAATGAAAAACCCTCTATGTCTAGCCATATCGATTATATCCTTCATACTCATCTCCCACACGGTTTTATATAGCTCTTTTAAATCATCTGGAATACCTTCAATATCTTGAATGGATCCGTTTGCAGCCATTAGATCTTGTTTCATATCTTCACTCCAAAGTCCTAATTCAACTAGGTCATTTAGTAAATGCTTATTAACAATAATAAATTCACCAGATAAAACTCTTCTAGTATAAATGTTTGAAGTATAAGGTTCAAAACATTCATTATTTCCGAGAATTTGAGATGTACTTGCAGTTGGCATTGGTGCCACTAAAAGAGAGTTTCTCACACCATGCTTTAAAACATCTTTTCTTAATTTCTTCCAATCCCATCTACCACTTAAATCATCATCTTCAACTCCCCACATATTATGTTGGAATTCACCTTTTGAAATTGGAGAGCCTTTATATGATTCATAAACTCCATCTTTTTTTGCTTCCTCAACTGAAGCATTAAGTGCAGCATAATAGATAGTTTCAAAAATTTCTTGATTAAGCTCTTTTGCTTCATCAGAAGTAAATGGCATCCTTAATAGAATAAATGCATCAGCTAAACCTTGAACACCAAGACCAACTGGCCTGTGTCTAAAGTTAGAGTTTTCAGCTTCTTTAACAGGATAATAATTTCTATCAATAACTTTATTTAAGTTTTTGGTAACTCTAACTGTTACATCATATAATTTTTGGTGATTAAACTTTCCATCTTCAACAAACATTGGAAGAGCAATTGATGCAAGATTACAAACCGCTATTTCATCTTTTGAAGTATACTCAAGTATTTCTGTACATAAGTTAGAAGATCTAATAGTCCCAAGATTCTTTTGATTTGATTTTCTATTTGCAGAATCTTTATATAGCATATATGGAGTACCTGTCTCAATTTGAGATTCAAGAATCTTTTCCCAAAGCTCTCTTGCCTTAATTGACTTTCTTCCCTTTGATTGCTTTTCATATTTTAAATAAAGCTTATCAAACTCATCTCCGTGACAATCATATAATCCAGGACACTCGTTTGGACACATTAAAGTCCACTCTTCATTATTTTCAACTCTTTTCATGAATAGATCAGGAATCCACATAGCATAAAATAAATCCCTTGCTCTCATTTCCTCTTTACCATGATTTTTCTTTAGATCTAAAAAATCATAAATATCAGAGTGCCATGGTTCAATATAAATTGCAAAAGAACCTTTTCTTTTACCACCACCCTGATCTACATATCTTGCAGTATCATTAAAAACTCTAAGCATTGGAACAATACCATTTGATGTACCATTTGTTCCAGATATGTATGATCCTGTAGATCTTATATTATGAATTGAAAGACCAATTCCTCCAGCAGATTGTGAAATTTTAGCTGTTTGTTTTAGTGTATCATAGATTCCATCAATACTATCATCTTGCATAGTTAGTAAGAAACATGAGGACATTTGTGGTTTGGGCGTACCTGCATTAAATAAAGTTGGAGTTGCATGAGTAAAATATTTTTTTGACATTAACTCGTAGGTATCAATTACAGCATCAATATCATCAAGGTGAATACCTACCGAGACTCTCATCAACATGTGTTGTGGTCTCTCAACTATATTTCCATTAATTTTTAAAAGATATGATCTTTCAAGAGTTTTAAATCCAAAGTAATCATATCCGAAATCTCTATTGTAAATAATTTTTGAGTCAAGCAACTCTGCATTTTTCTTAATCACTTTATAGACTTCATCTGATAAAAGCGGAGCCTTTTTACCAGTTATTGGATTAACGTATGCGTGAAGATCCTTCATTGTATCAGAGAAGGACTTCGTGGTATTTTTATGTAAGTTTGAGACAGAAATTCTAGCTGCAAGAGATGCGTAATCTGGATGAGTAGTTGTCATAGTCGCAGCAATTTCTGCTGCTAGGTTATCTAATTCTGAAGTTGTTACACCATCATAAAGACCTTCAATTACCCTCATTGCAACTCTAACAGGATCAACTAACTCATTAAAACCATAACAAAGCTTCTTTATCCTTGCGGTTATTTTATCAAACATTATGGGCTCTTTTCTTCCGTCCCTTTTAATTACATACATAGACATATCCTTATTATACCATTTTTAAAATTAGATTTATTAAACGATTATTTTAGAAGTCATCGTCAAGATCAAAGTTTGACTCTTCTTTTTTATCATTATTTAGAACACCTGCTTTTTGATATTCTGAAACTCTTTTCTCAAAGAAATTAGTTTTACCTTGAAGGTTAATCATATCCATAAAATCGAATGGATTAGAAACATTGAATTCTTTTTCACATCCAAATTGATCTAGAAGCCTATCAGTAACAAATTCTAAATATTGCGTCATTAGTTTTGCATTCATTCCGATTAAACTAACTGGAAGTGATTCTGTTATAAATTCTCTTTCTATATTAAGAGCATCTATTAAAATTTCTTTAATTCTTTCCTTTGGAACTTTGTTAATGATGTGATGGTTATGAAGATGAACTGCAAAGTCACAATGTACACCTTCATCTCTAGAAATTAACTCATTAGAAAAAGTTAATCCTGGCATCAGTCCTCTCTTTTTTAACCAAAAGATTGAACAAAAGGACCCTGAGAAAAATATACCTTCTACGCCAGCAAACGCAATAAGTCTTTCAGCAAAGGAATCAGACTCAATCCACTTTAGGGCCCAGTCAGCTTTTTTCTTTATTGCTGGGAAATTTTCTATAGCCTTAAATAAAGTATCTTTTTCCTTATCATCTTTTACATAAGTATCAATAAGTAGAGAGTATGTTTCTGAATGAATGTTTTCCATCATAATCTGGAAACCATAGAAAAATTTTGCCTCAGAATACTGAACTTCATTCACAAAGTTTTCAGCTAAGTTCTCATTAACAATTCCATCTGAGGCAGCAAAGAAAGCAAGAATGTGTTTAATAAAAAATCTCTCGTCGTCATTTAACTTTGTACTCCAATCATTTAAATCTTGATGAAGATCAATTTCTTCGGCCGTCCAAAAACTGGCTTCACATTTTTTGTACCATTCCCATATGTCATGATGCTCAATTGGAAAAATTACAAATCTGTCTTTATTTTCTTGTAGAAGTGGCTCTTGCTGCATGATAAAAAATTTTGATTGAACTAAATTTCGTTACTTCAAATATTTAAAATTATAATGAAAATTGAAAGTCGAAATTCGATACATTAACATAAAGTTTTTAACAATGAGAAAAATGTTTATTAAAAGTTTTTTTTAATCAAAAAATAAAAAATTTTTCATGTGGTAATTTCTTAAGTTTTATAAAATATCTCCCCTGTTTTCTAGCTTTAAAATGAAACAAAAAAATATCTTAAAGAAAAATTTTTACCTTATGTTTGCAATCTGAAAATGAAAAATCTAGAAAAAATTTTATTGTTTTTAACAATTTTGTTAGTAGTATTTAATTTAACACAATTAAATATCTATAATTTATTGGAAGATGAAAACAAGATTGCACTTATTTGTTTCATACTTTCATTATGTGCTTTGCTATTAATTTTAATATTAATGATCTCAAAGAGAATTAAGGACAGAAATAACTAGCTAGATCTCAATAAAATCAACCTCAACTCCAGACTTAGCAAGGAATTCAATACCAGATTGATCTTTATATTTTTTTGAATAAACAAGCCTTTTTATTCCAGACTGAAAGATAAGCTTACTACATTCTCTACATGGAGATAATGTAATATAAAGAGTAGCACCCTCAGTTGATTGTGTAGAGCCAGATACTTTAGCTATGGCGTTAGCTTCAGCATGAAGTACATACCATTTAGTATATCCCTCATCATCCTCACAAATATTTTCAAATCCAGAAGGAGTACCATTATACCCATCTGAAATAATCATTTTATCTTTTACAATTAGTGCTCCAACTTGTCTTCGTTTACAATATGAAAGTTTAGACCACTCTTGAGCCATTTTTAAATATGCAAGATCGTATTTTAATTGTTTATTTTTCAAGTAGTATAATTGAATCCTAAATATAAGTTAATCTAAAATTATTAATTGGTATTCTTTATATATTTGTAAAAAAAATATGTACCCAGAAGAAATCGTAAAACCATTCAAACTTGAATTAACAAACTCAGGTTTTTCAGAATTAATATCATCAGAAGATGTCAAAAATGCTCTATCTCAATCCGGAACTACTTTAATTGTAGTAAACTCAGTTTGTGGATGTGCTGCAAGGAATGCTAGACCTGGAGTAATTATGTCCTTGTCAAATGAGTCTACTCCTGATAATCTTTGTACAGTTTTTGCTGGATTTGATATTGAAGCAACTGAAGCTGCAAGAGAAGAAATGTTACCATTTCCACCTTCATCTCCATCTATAGCTCTTTTTAAAGATGGAGAATTAGTTCATATGGTTGAAAGACATCATATTGAAGGAAGAGATGCTAATTTAATTTCTGAGAATTTAGTTCAGGCCTATAACGAATTTTGCTAACTACTTGGGTAGAGTAATAGTAAATTCTGTTCCCTTTTTATTTTTTGATTTGTAGGAAATTTTTCCTCTGTGGGAACTTATAATATTTCTTACAATACCAAGACCAAGACCCATACCATCAGATTTGGTTGTAAATTTTGGCTCAAAGATCTTTTCACGATTACTTTTTGAAACTCCAAGTCCATTGTCAGAAACTAAAACTTTTACGTTTTTTGAGTTTTCAGATATTCTTACTAAAATATCAGGTTCTCTATCATGAGGTATAGCCTGTATGCTGTTTTTAATCAAGTTTGTCATTACTCTTATCCACTGAGCTTTATCTAGTTTTATAAAAATACTATCACTTGAAGTCTCAAAAGTTATATTGTTTTGCTCAAATATTTCAACAGCTTTTTTTGTAGCTTCAACCACATCAGTTTTTTCTAGCTGAGTTTTTGGAAGAGTAGCAAAATCTGAAAATGATGTTGCAACATTACTCATTGTATCAATCTGTTCAATTAATGTATCACAAAAATCATTGATTTTATTTTTTTCATCATTAGACACTATTCCACTGTTTTTTTGAAAACTTTGTACTGTAAGTCTCATAGGTGTTAATGGGTTTTTAATTTCATGAGCTACCTGTTTAGCCATTTCTTGCCAAGCTTGCTCTCTCTCAGTTTTAGCTAATCTCTGAGCACTATCCTCTAGGTCATCAATCATTTTATTATAAGAATTAACAAGACTATCAATTTCTTTAGTTGGATTTTTTAGATATATTTTTTCATTCTTTTTTAATAATCCAGCTTGACCAATTTTTAACCTAATTGTTTCAATTGATCTAGTAACAAATCTTGAAATAAAATAAGCTAGTACAATTGCAACAACAAGCATTATAAAATAAATTTGGTAAAGGGTAGAAAGGAATACATTTAATTCACTCTCAGCAAATGATACATCTTGAAAATAGGGGAAGAAAAGAATAGCGTATTTATTTCCCAAGTCATCTTTAAGAACACTGTAAGAAGCTTGAAATTTTCCGACATCTGTAAAATTTTCTGAAGTAAATTTCCCCTCTTCGTTTGACACCAACATTTTTGCAAAATCAGTGTCCAAAGAATAATTATTAGATATAACGTCAAGTGGTAGATAGGAATAAAATAAAGGTGTACCATCAATTTTAAATATTGAATACTCAACACTATGAATTCTAGTTATTTCTTCAAAATCAGATTGGTAATCATCCCAGAGATCATAATTACTTGAAAGATTGTATTTATTAACTATATAGTTAATTTGCCTTTTTAATTGATTTTCTTTTCTTTCTTGTCTGTATGAATTATATTGATCAGATTCAGTCCTGTACTGGTAGTATGTTGAACCAAGGACAAGAAGAGTTGCAGTAAATACAAGGAAAATCATTGAGATAAATATTCTCAGTCTCAATGACATTTTGTTTTTCAAAAACTTCATTTTGATTTTCTATGAAATTATTGAAAATTTTTGATATCAGCAATTAAGGGGCTGTATCAAATACTCCTTGATTTTTTAAGTCTTTAAGATATACTAGAATATCATTAACAGCATCAGTCATAGAATTGACTGATATGGTAGCACCAGATATTGCAGCAACATTTTTTCTGTAAATAAATTTATCAAAGAAAGTTTTTCCAATAAACTGACTAAGCCATCTTTTACTTCCAATTTCACCTCCATAATCTTCACGATACACAAGGATCTTAATTGATTGAATGACAAGATCTTTATCAAATAGAACTACATAATCAAAATATTTCGTCTGGCTGGGAGCTGTTCCCAAGTAGGCATAGCCAATTTTTTGATCATCAGAGTTTATTGATAATAATCTTTTGGTTAAGAAATCTTCATAATTTTGGTTTATGGCTCTATCCAACTGATAATTTTCAACTGAAAAGACTTTCTTGATTTCTTTGTCTGCCCTCCTGTGGATTTGACTGAAAGCAAAAGATGAGTTAATCAATAGAAAAACTAAAAATAATATGTTAAGCTTTATTTTTTTCAAATTTTAAAAGAATATTCCAATTCCCATATTAAACTGCCCCTTTGCTTTTGATCCTTCTAATGCAGTTCCTTTTGATTGATAATCGATTTTAAAAACAGAACCTCTGGATAGGTGATATGAAGCACCTAATGTCCACTCTTTTCTGTGCAGGGCAAGATTTTTCTTAAGCGAACCTTCAACCTCTTTATGTTGATTTAAATTCTCATACCTTACAAACAAGTCAAGCCTCTGCCTTGCTTCTATTGGAAGCACATTATAAGCAGCTTCAAGATAATATCCACCCATCTTTGAGCCTAGATCTTTATCTCCTGCTAAATTATATTTTTCAGTATCTGAAAGAACAGCATTTATATATTGTGCTCTTGCAGAAAAATTATTTTTTACATATCTGGCATCAAGACCTAGCATATTTACCCCAACTTGGGATCCAATAATTGATGTATCTGTTGTCTGTGTTTTTCCAATATAATAAGATGCTCCTAGTCTTAGTCCTAATAGTCCAAAATAATCTAACCTTGCTGCAAAGTTTGCATCACTTCCTTGCGACTCAGCACCTTTTTGTCTTCCACCTCTTAAACCGTTTGTACCTTTTAGCTTATATGAGCCATTATATGAAATTGGTCCATTCATAATATAAGCTTGATATCTCATGCTAAATTCAGGGATTCTACCAGCAATACCCATCCCAATTTCTCTCCAAGTTGTTGGAACTATTTTGTTATCTAAAGTTGGTCTCTCAACTCCATTAAATGTAGTAGACTCATGATACTCATTAATAATACCCATTGGCACTAAAAGAAGTCCTGCTCTAAGGTTTGTATTATCAACAAGTGTATAATTTAGCCAAGCTTGCTCAATGTATACTTCTTTTACATGTTCATATTCAATTTCTGTAATAAAAGAAACTCTATCATCAAATTTATATGCAAATAAAAGAACTAATCTTTGGACATCTAATTCTGATGGACCAGTATCAAAATCATTATAATTTATTTCACCATAACCTCCAATGGTTAAACCGGATTGAAGATCGGCAAGGTTAAGTAACTGAGTTTGTGCAATGTTTAACTGCTCATCTTCTTGTTGAGAAAAAGATAAGTTAGATAAAACTAACAACACAATTACTAAAGATTTTTTCATAAGTTGGTTATCTATAATGATTCTAAATAACAAATATATAGAATTATTTAGAATCATTATAAATAAGAAAAAAAATTAAAAATTTGTTATCCCTTCATTTGGCTGATACTGATAATTAAATGTATAATACCTTGATTCACTTGTATATGCATCAGGGTTTTCTGGAGCATCTTTATAGTAACTTAGGATTTCCATTTTTGCATATTTCCCATCATTAGTTCTAAATACTAATATTTTACCTGGAGTTGGAGTAATTAAATTTACAGGAGGTCCTTGATAGGTATACCATCCATTCCCTGCACCGGATGGGACTGCATATCCACTAGAAGAATCTTGAGATAATTGCTGAAGATTTACTTCTGATACAGACATCATAGTTCCAGATGCAATGTATACAGCACCGTTTCCAGTTCTTGTTGGCTCATCAATTGTTCCAAGTGATTCTCCACCGTTAACAATAATAGCGGTACCTCTAAATGCTACATCCCAGTCAGTTTCACTTGTAGTAACTTGACCTTGGGAAAAGCTAAACTTTGTGAATTCTCCAGATATGGGAGTAAATTGACCAGTCCTTGGATTAACACCTCCACTTTGAGGAGCATAAAGATTATCATATCTTTCAGATACTACATCCAAAAGTTGAACTTCATCATCCTTACTACATGATGAAAGGATTAATAAAAAAATAGTTAAATAAGTAGTTGTTATTCTCATAGTTTTAAGATTTGATTGATTAAAGTGTTATTGTAATTTTTGAATAAATAATTCTACCTGGATTATTAGGTAAATTTTCTGGATCCTTGTAATTAAAAATATTATCAGACCCAAGTGTTATTTTATAATTTTTGATTTCTTTTGAAATAGATATATCAGAGATGATATTCGAATTAACAAATTCATCATACTCATCTAATATATCATTACCGTTTTTATCAACTAAGCCATATTTACTCCTATATTTTGATTTGAAATAAACTTCAAAATTATTGTTAGTTGTAAAAGTAATTTTTGAGTTGATGTTATGTTTTGATCTATTAAATAGTCCGAAATAATCTTCTTTTTTTATTATAAAAGCTGTTGAGTTTGGACTTAGCCTTCCATAAACATCACCATTCTTGATTCTTTTGATTGCATCATTATCCTTTGCATCAAGAAATTGATAGCCAATTTTAAAATTTATATTATCATTTAAATTAAAAATCGAACTGAACTCTAGACCTTGAGTGTATACCTTGTTTAAGTTGTAATAACTAAAAATATTTTGACCATTAGTTTTGGTTGCAATTATTTTATAGTCAATTAAATTTTTGATTTGATTTCTAAAAAAATTAATATCAAACGAAATATTGTTATCAGTTTTAATTCCAAAACCAAGATTAAAACTAATTGAGGTTTCAGGACTTAAATTACCTTCAAATTCATTTTCCGAAATTATCAAATTGGAAATTTGTCCTTTTACTAGAAGATCATCAATTATTTCCTTAGCAGCATTAAAACCAATTACTGAGTATCCGGAACTAGAATTTGCAAAATTAAAATACAGCTGCCTAAAATCAGGAGTTTTAAATCCCTTACCAATTGAAATTTTGGATGAGATATTATCATTCAATTGTGTTCTTAATGCAAATCTTGGACTAAACTCTGAATCATATTCATCATACTGATCATATCTTGCGCCAAAAATATAATTAGTATTCTCAAAGATGAAACCTTCATATTGAACAAAATAATTAAACGAGCTCTGTGTTACTTTGTTTTTATAAAAATTATTTCTTTTCAATGATTCATCAGTTATACCAAAGCCGATTATCAATTTATTTTTTTTATTTATTTCAAATATTGATCTCAACTCAGATTTAAATAATGACTGATCAAAAAATGATTCTGGAGTATTCGAAGAAAGCGAGCTGAAATTTTCTTCACTTTTATATCTTGTAAAATAGTTATCTAGTACAAATGATAGCCTATCGAACTTCTTTAAACTAACTGAGGTATTAAAATTTGACTCATTAATAATATTATTACCATAAATACTTTCGTTTAGTCTAAATTCCTGATCTTCTCTAAAAATTCTGAAAGATGAGAAAAATGATAAGTCTTTGAAGTTATAATTATGACGAAGAAAAGCTGTTAGATTTTTAAACGGCTCAACAGTATTTAATATATCCGTTTCATTAAGGTCATATCCGTTGCTATTGAATAGATTTAAAAAGGCATTTATATTATGGCCCTTTTCAGAGATTTTACCAATATTGACAGAGAAATCATTAGTATTAAAAGATGAAATCTTATAATTTGAGTTTAAAGAAAACGATTGATCTGTTTTAGCAGTTATAAGATTAACTACTCCTCCTATTGCATCAGTTCCATAAAGACTCGAAGAACTACCTTTGATTATCTCAATTTTTTCAATATTTCCAACAGCAATTCTGTCAAGATCAAGTGTTCCTGACTGTCTTCCTATTATAGGATATCCATCAACTAAAAGAAGGGTATATTCTGAATCTAAACCTTGAATTTGAATTCCATTTCCACCACCAAAATCTGGAACAATAAATATTCCTATCTGATCATCTAGAATGTCACTAAGCCTACTTGAATTACTCAATGAAATTTCTTCTTCTGAAATTAGTTTTGCTGGAAGAGGTAAGGTAGATAATTGTCTTATAGTTTTTGTTGCAGATACAATAACCTCTTTGAGTCTTGTTTCATCAATAGAGTCATTATAGACCTGAGAAAAAGAAGCTGTGCTTAAAATAAATGCACTGAATAATAATATAAATTTGAGGCGATTAATAATGCTTATTTAAAATGATTCTAAATTGCAAATATATACTCTAAAGTTGTTCCAAGAAACTAATTAACATTTTTTTTACATTAGATGTTCTCACATAAATATTTTTATAGAATAGGGTAATTTGATTAAATAGTATTAAATTAATGGAATGGATGTAAGTTCAATTTTAATAGTTCTTCCTTTACTAATAATATTTTCATATTTATTTGACATTTTTGCAAGAAGAACAAAGTTTCCATCCGTAATACTTCTAGTATTAACAGGTATTATTGCAAGATTTATATCTTCTTATTATGGATACGATAATTTCCAGTTCCTAGATAGCCTTGTTCCTGTTCTTGGGACCATAGGATTAATACTTATAGTTCTGGAAGCTGCGTTAGAATTAGAAATCAAAAAAGAGAAAACTGAAATTATTGTAAAAGGTTTTTTAGCTGCTTTTGTGATACTTGTTATTAATATAATTTTAGTAAGTCTATTCTTTGAAAATGTAATTGGCCTTTCATATCCTAACTCAGTTATATATGCAATTCCATTATCAATTATAAGTAGTGCTGTAGCTATTCCCTCGGCGACAGGACTTATTACAAAAAATAAAGAATTTGTAGTATATGAATCAACATTCTCAGATATTTTAGGTATTATGATTTTCTACTACTGTATAAGACAAGCAGAAAAGGCAGAACCTCTAATTGGTGTTGAGCCTATTGTTACTTTATTAGGGCAGATAATCTTAATAATAATTATTTCAATAGCAATAACATATCTACTTTTTCTTCTTATTCAGAGGATTGAACATCATGTTAAGTTTTTTCTAATTCTAGCCTTATTAATTTTAGCTTATGAGATTGGTAAAGATTTTTTAAAACTTCCGTCATTAGTACTAATATTTATTTTTGGAATTTTTCTTTCAAATTTTACAAACCTGATTCCAAAGAGTTTGAAAAAATATATCAAAACAGATAATGTTAAAAAATCTGACTTACATGAGTTTCATTTACTGACTGCTGAATCAACATTTTTAGTTAGAACCTTCTTCTTTTTATTCTTTGGTTTCTCAATACCTCTAGATAGTTTTGTTGAGTTTGAACCATATATAATTGGTGCAACTGTTTTGCTAATTATGTATGGAGTTAGATATTTTTATTTAGCTCTTGTATTAAATGATGAAGAGTCAAAACCTCTTCTTTACTTTTCACCCAGAGGATTAATAACTATACTTCTATTCCTAAGCATATCTGATTATGATATTCAAAAGAGTAATATTGTCGATGAAAAAGTACTACTAGTAATTATTATTGCTTCAATGTTAATAATGATTCAAGGGTCTATAAAGAGAACAAAGAAAGAAGATGAAGAATCTAATGAACCCCAACAATCTCTATCTGAAATAGTCGACTCACAAATTGATAAAAAATGAAAAAAATAAAAATTATAGCGTTAACTATAGCAGTTTTATTTGCAGTTGTTTACACTCTAAATTTAGAATATTTTGTAAAAGGGATTAGAATTGTGTACCTAAATGGAGAGTCTACAGTCTTTATAGATGATTTAAAATATTTTGATTATAAGACCATTAAATCACCTGAAGAAAAATCACCATGGAAAGAGAGTGAGAGTAAGACAACTAATTTTTCTTCAGAATTTGAGGATTATAATAAAAAAATGGGAACTGCTGCATATGTTGTTATTCAGAATGACACAATTATAGGCGAGAAATATTATGAAGATTATTCAGTCAACTCATCAACTAACTCATTCTCAATGGCAAAGACATTTGTTTCATTAATGATGGCTAAAGCTTACGAACAAGGTTATATTAAAAGTCTTGAAGATAAAGTGGTTGATTATATTCCAGATCTAAAAGGAGAATTTGCTAACGATGTAAAAATAATTGATTTAGCAGCTATGACATCTGGTTTAGAATGGGATGAGGGTACATCTAATCCTTTTAGCCCTGTTGCTAAGCAATACTTTTATGAAGATGTAGTCAAATTAATGTTAGATCAGACATTTATTGACGCACCTGGCATAAATTATCACTATTCTAGTGGTAATACTCAAATATTATCCATGGTTATTGAAAAAGCAACTGGCATAAAAACAAATGATTATTTTGAGAAAGAATTCTGGTCAAAAATTAATCCTGACAATGATGCATATTGGCAAATAGATAGTAAGGAATCAGAAAACGTAAAATCCTTCTGCTGCTTTCATTCAAATGCAAGAGATTTTTCTAGGCTTGGTAAACTATATCTTGACAATGGGAGCTGGAATGGAAATCAGATTGTTGATTCCACATTTATTAAAAAGTCTATAAAACCATATTTAGATAACTTTGATGCCTATGGAATTGGAGTGTGGTTGTCCAATTATAAAGATTTAAAGATATCTCTAATGAGCGGTCACCAAGGACAGTATGTAATTATGATACCTGAAAAAAAATTAATAATTACTAGGCTTGGTAAAAGAGATGTTGATCTTGGAAGACCAGGAGTTTCCCCTGATGTACTTGTATATATTGATGAAGCTTTAAAACTTATTGACTAAAGAGATAGCTCCAACTTTATTGGACAATGATCAGAATGATGAACATCACTTAAAATAGATGCATTAACTATATTTTCCTCAATTGATTTTGAGACCATGTTATAATCAATTCTCCATCCCTTGTTATTAGCTCTTGAATTTGCTCTGTAACTCCACCAACTATATTGATGAGGTGACGAGTTTACAAAACGAAATGAATCGATAAATCTGTCTCCAATAAAGTTATCAAGCCATTCTCTTTCTTCTGGCAAAAATCCTGAGACATTTTTATTTCTTATGGGATCATGAATATCTATAGCTTTATGACAAATATTATAATCACCACAAATAACTAAATTTTTTATTTCATTATTTAATTGGTAAATATAATCTTTAAAGTCATCCATAAATTTAAACTTAAAATCAAGTCTATCTAGATTTGTTCCTGATGGAAGATATAAACTTATTATTGATAGCTTATCAAAATCAAGTCTAATAATTCTACCCTCAAAATCCATATAGTCTATTCCTGAGCCATACTCAACATGATTAGGTTTTTGTTTTGAAAATATCGCAACGCCACTATAACCCTTTTTTTGAGCTGAAAACCAGAATGTGTTATATCCTAGGTTTTCAATTTCGGAAATCTCAACTTGTTCTTTATTTGCTTTTATTTCTTGAAGACATATGACATCAGGGGATTCTCTTTTTAGCCAGTCAATAAATCCTTTATTCATTGCGGCTCTTATGCCATTTACATTATAACTAATAATATTCAACTAAAGCTTTTTTAATAAACTTTTAAGTGTTAATTCACTGTCAACAATAGATTTTAAATCTTCTATTTTTATTCTTTTTTGATCCATAGAGTCCCTATCTCTTATTGTAAATGAATCATCTTCTATTGTTTGGTGATCAATCGTAATACAATAAGGTGTCCCAATTGCATCTTGTCTTCTATATCTTCTTCCTATTGCATCTTTCTCATCATAAACAAGATTAATCTCATGACTAAACTCATTCATAATTTTTCTAGCATATTCTGGAAGTCCATCTTTTTTGAGTAGCGGAAGAACTGCTAGTTTGTTTGGAGCAATTTGCTTTGGTATACTCATAACATTTCTAGTAGATCCATCTTCCAAAGTTTCTACTTTAAATGAGTTAGATATAATTGCAAGAAACATTCTATCTAATCCAATAGATGTCTCAAGAACATATGGTGTATAGTTTTTATCTAATTCAGGATCAAAATATTGAATTTTCTTACCTGAAAGCTCCTCGTGGCTTTTAAGATCAAAATCAGTTCTTGAGTGAATACCCTCAAGTTCTTTAAACCCAAACGGGAAATTAAACTCAATATCACATGCAGCATCAGCATAATGAGCAAGTTTATCATGATCATGGAATCTAAATAAACTAGAATCAATACCTAAATTTAAATGCCAGTTAAGTCTTTTATCTTTCCAATGATTGAACCAATTTTCCTGAGTTCCAGGTTTAATGAAAAATTGCATTTCCATCTGCTCAAATTCCCTCATTCTGAAGATAAATTGTCTGGCAACAATTTCATTTCTAAATGCCTTACCAGTTTGAGCAATACCAAAAGGAATTTTCATTCTAGAGGTCTTTTGAACGTTTAAATAGTTTAAGAAAATTCCTTGAGCAGTTTCAGGTCTTAAATATAAATCCATACTTGACTCTTCAGAAGCTCCTAACTTAGTACTAAACATAAGGTTAAACTGTCTGACTTCTGTCCAATTACATGTTCCTGAAATAGGACATTTAATTTCCATATCGTCGATAATTTTTTTTACCTCAACCAAGTTATCTTTTTCAAATGCAGAGACCATTCTTGATTTTAATTCATTAATCTGATTTGTTATTTCTAAAACTTTTGGGCTAGTATTAAGAAATTGATCTTTATCAAATTTTTCTTTAAATCTTTTTTCAGCTTTTTGTACTTCTTTTTGGATTTTAGAATTTAGCTTTTCAATAAATTCTTCTATTAAAACATCAGCCCTATATCTTTTCTTAGAATCCTTGTTGTCAATAAGAGGGTCATTAAAAGCGTCTACATGGCCAGATGCAACCCAAGTCTTTGGATGCATAAATATTGCAGAGTCTATACCTACAATATTTTCATTTAGCTGAACCATTGATCTCCACCAATATTCTCTTAGATTATTTTTTAGAAGTGCACCATTATGAGCATAATCATATATTGCATTTAATCCCTCATAAATCTCACTTGAAGGAAATATAAAGCCGTATTCTTTAGAATGTGAAATAATCTTTTTTAGAGAATCTTTATCCATGAGTATATTGCAAAAATAGTTCTTTTTACTATTTTAAATACTTTAATTTGTATTTGAATTTATTCAATGAAGAATTTAGTCTATATATTATTTTCACTAATTATACTTTTTGGTTGTGCTAAAAGAGGAAACCCAACAGGTGGACCCAAAGACAGCATTCCTCCAGTTTTAGTTAATGCTAGTCCAAAATTAAATTCAACCAATTTTGATTCAGAAGAAATTAGACTAACGTTTGATGAATGGGTAAAATTAGATAAAGTTCAGGATCAACTAATTATTTCTCCGCCATTAGAGAAGTCCTCTTACGAAATAAAACCTCTAAGTGGAGTAACAAAAAAAGTATTTTTAAAATTTTTAGACAGTCTAGCCCCTGAAACAACTTATACTATTAACT
>CACEKL010000008.1 GCA_902560025.1 uncultured Bacteroidota bacterium
ACCAGATCTAGATTCATCGATTAAAGCAATATATAATTCTATAAAAAACAAAGGATCTTTGGTAATTGCTGTACCAAACATTGACAGCTTTGACTCAAAGCACTACAAATTATTAAAGCAAGGAAATGCTTACTACGCATTTGACTCTCAAGAAGATCTTGATAGAGCTAGAGAGGCTGGGGGAATAGAATTTAAATACAATGTGAAAACAAGAATGAGGCTTAACAACTCTTTTACAGTGTCTGAAGAAGAAAGAAAAAAAAAGAGTAGAAGAGGGTAGGTATGTGGTAAGGCTAGCTATTCCAGAAAACAAAAAAATATCTGCTTTCGATGAGATACGCGGAGAATTAACATTTGACTCCAATGAACTAGAAGACAAAGTTATTCTTAAGTCTGATGGAATGCCAACTTATCATTTAGCAAATGTTGTTGACGATAATGATATGAAAATAACATCAGTGGTTAGAGGTGAAGAATGGCTCTCATCGCTTCCTGTTCACTATCTACTTTATGAGTTTTTTGGATGGAAGCCTCCTAAATTTTATCACCTCCCTTTAATTTTAAAAACTAGTGGAGCGGGGAAGCTTTCAAAAAGAGATGCTGACGAACAGGGTCACCCTATTTTTGCTGTTAAATGGGAAGACTCTAATGGATTTAAAGAGCACGGATTCATTTCTGAGGGTCTTAATAATTACCTCGCACTTCTGGGCTGGAACAATAAAGAAGAAAAAGAAAAGTATACAATGGAGGAGCTGGTTGAATCTTTTAATTATGAGGAAATAAACAAATCAGGAGCTCGTTTTGATTTTAAAAAAGCGCTATGGATTAATCACCTGCACTTAAAAGATCTTGAATCTAAAAGAATATTAGATCTCTCTGAACAAACAAAAAAAATACTGCTTGAAAAATATAGCGAGCAGGAAGCTATAGAGATTATTGAGCTGGTTAAAGAGAGATTAAACACCACCAAAGACATTGATAAAGAGCTTTCCGTTTTTATTAAACAGCCTAAGGATATTGATGTGTCAGCAATTGAAAAAATTAACAGAGAGGTAATATTTAGTGTTTTAAATTTTTGTAAATTAAACAGTGAGCTTGTTAACAGTCCTTTTGAACTTAAAAATGAGCTTATGAAGTTTGGAGCAGAAAACGATATTTCTTTTGGAAATATTATGAAAACGCTAAGACTTTCGTTGGTTGGAAGTCTTTCTGGTCCTGATTTATTTAAGATTATAGATTTTATTGGACCAGAGGAAACACTTCAAAGAATTGAAAACTTAATTAACAAAATTTAACTATGAGCATATTTACAACACCCCTAATAATATTATTTCTTTTTTTCATCCTTATCTCAACCATCTTTATTGTAAGACAACAATCAGCGGCAATCGTTGAGAGGTTTGGTAAATTTCAATCTGTTAGAAAACCTGGAATTCAGGTTAAGATTCCTTTGGTTGACAGAATCGCTGGAAGACTAAGTTTGAAGGTTTTACAACTTGACGTGGTGGTAGAAACAAAAACTAGTGATGACGTATTTGTTAAGCTTAAAGTTTCTGTTCAATACAGGGTGGTAGAATCAAAAGTTTTTGATGCCTTTTATAAATTAGATTTTCCACAAGATCAAATCACATCATATGTGTTTGATTTAATTCGTTCACAGGTTCCAAAGATGAAGCTTGATGATGTTTTTTCAAAACAAGACGACATAGCTGTTGCTGTGAAACAATCATTAGGAGACGCTATGGAAGAATATGGATACTTTATTGTTAAAGCACTTGTTACAGATATTGAGCCGGACGCTGAGGTTAAAAGAGCAATGAACAGAATTAATGCAGCTGATAGAGAAAAAACAGCTGCTCAATATGAAGGAGATGCTGCAAGAATTTTAATTGTAGAAAAGGCAAAAGCTGAAGCTGAAAGTAAAAGACTTCAGGGACAAGGTATTGCAGACCAGAGAAGGGAAATAGCTAAAGGTATTGAGGACTCAGTTGGGACTTTAGGGTCGGTTGGGATAAACTCGCAAGAAGCTTCAGCATTAATAGTTGTTACACAGCACTATGATACACTACAGTCAATTGGTGGGGAAACCAACTCTAATTTAATCCTTCTTCCTAATTCACCACAAGCTGGAAGCACAATGCTAAATGATATGGTTGCTGCTTTTACAGCTAGTAGCAAAATAGGGGAGGCTATGCAAAAAGAAAATATAAAGTCTGCTAAGAATGATGCGGGGGAAGCTAAGCAAGAACCTCCTCAGTTTGATGATCCTCCTGTAGACAGTCTTGATGGTGAGGATGAGCTAGTTTAGCTATTTCTTCCAACCGTCTCTTAACCCTACTGTTTTGTTAAACTCTAGGGTTTTTTTATTGTTAGTTCTAACGAAATATCCTGATCTTTGAAACTGGAAATGATCTCCGTCTTTTGCGCTAGCAAGATAAGGCTCTACTTTTGCAGTTTTTATTTCTAAGGAGTTTTCGTTAACCTCGCTTAAAAGATCTTGAGATTTTCCTGGCTCAGGAACTTTAAAAAGTCTATCGTAAATGTTTATAGTTGCTTCTACAGCTGTTTCTGCAGAAACCCAATGAATTGTTGCCTTTACCTTTCTGTTGCTCTCTTCTGTATTTGATCCGCTTTTACTTTTTTCATCATACTCACACTCGACTTCTGTAATTTGACCTTTTTCGTTTTTAATGATGTTTTTTGCTTTAATTATATATGCGTTTTTAAGCCTTACTTCCTCTCCTGGTGAGAGCCTAAAAAACCCTTCTTCTGGGTTTTCTTGAAAATCTTCTCTTTCGATGTAAATGTTCTTTGAAAATAAAATCTCTCTTTTTCCTTGACCTGGCTTTTGGGGGTTTATGTCGAAGTTTACACTCTCCTCTTTATTTTCGTTGTAGTTTATAATTGAGATTTTTAAAGGGTCTAAAACAGCCATAGCTCTTGGCGCCTCTTCATTCAGGTGTGTCCTTACACAAAACTCTAATAAAGAAACATCAATTACGTTTTCTCTTTTTGAAATTCCAACTGTTAAAGCAAATGATTTTAAAGATTCTGGAGTATAACCCCTATTTCTTAAACCAGAAATTGTTGGCATTCTTGGGTCGTCCCAACCATCAACAACCCCTTCGTCTACTAGTTTTGCAAGGTTCCGTTTGCTTGTTATGGTATAAGAAAGGTTAAGTCTTGAAAACTCTCTTTGCTTTGGCCTAATTCCTTTTAAAGGACTAATGGAGTCTAGAAACCAATCATAGAGCTCGCGGTGAGGCTCAAACTCAAGAGTACATAGTGAGTGAGACACTTGTTCTATGTAGTCAGACTCTCCGTGTGTCCAATCATACATAGGGTATATCTTCCAGCTGTCTCCTGTTCTATGATGTTCTACCTCCATTGCTCGATAAATAACTGGGTCTCTCATTAACATGTTTGGTGAAGACATGTTAATTTTTGCTCTTAACACGTGTTCTCCTTGTTTGTGGTCTCCATTGTGCATTTCTTTAAAGATCTTAAGGCTTTCTTCTTTGTCCCTGTCTCTATAGGGGCTTGCTTTACCATCATTTATGGGAGTACCTTTTTGGTTTGCTATTTCCTCTGATGACTGCGAGTCAATGTAGGCAAGATCTTTTTCTATAAGAACAATTGCCCAATTATAAAGCTGTTCAAAATAATCAGATGCATAGCACTCTTTATTCCACTTATATCCTAGCCAAAGAATATCGTTTTTGATAGCGTCAACATACTCTTTCGCTTCTTTTTCTGGGTTTGTATCATCAAACCTTAGGTTTACTGGGGCTCCATATTTTTCTCCAAGATTAAAATTTAAACAGATTGCTTTAAGGTGGCCGATGTGCAGATAGCCGTTTGGCTCTGGAGGAAACCTAAATCTTAGGTCCTCTTTTTTAAACCCCCTAGAAATATCTCCGTCTATAATTTGCTCTATAAAGTTTGGGCCCTTTTTCTTCACTTTGTCAAAGATATTGAAAAGGTTGATAGATTGTTTGCTTGGTTTTATATCTTTGGAAATATTTTGTCAAAAATATCTGTAAATAACGCTTGGTTTTATTCCTTCCATGGGTGTCTTAGTGAAGAAAAGATTGTTGGAGGAGAATATTTGGTTAATGCGTCTGTAGAGTTTGACACTTCGATGGCAGAAACAAATGATAGTCTTGAAAACACGGTTGACTATGTTGACGTTTACAATGCCATAAAGAAAGAAATGGACACTCCTTCCAAATTATTAGAGGTTGTCATGGAAAGGATTATTTCTTCCATAAATAAGCTTGACAAAAACATTGTTTCTGTTGATGTGAGTATTAAAAAAATCAACCCTCCTATTGGTGGCTGTGTAGATTCTGTAGAATTAAGAAAAAAAGTTTAATCTTTTTTCTATTTTTGCACCCTAAAGGCATTGTGGCCGAGTGGCTAGGCGGAGCTCTGCAAAAGCTTTTACAGCGGTTCGAATCCGCTCGATGCCTCAATTTAGTATTTGGAAGTCTAGTCTTCTTTTTACTTGATCAGCTTTTATTAACATTACCCTTGTTTTGTCACCAAGCTGATATTTTTTTCCTGTCTTTTCTCCTACAAACTGATGGTTTTTTTCATCATGAACATAGAAGTCGCCGGGTAAGTCTTTTGCTTTAACCAACCCCTCGCATTTATTCTCTACAACCTCAACGAATACTCCCCTTGCTGTTACCCCAGAAATAACTGATTCAAAAATTTTTCCTTCTTTATCTAGCATATATTTAATCTGCATTAGCTTTATAGAGTCCCTCTCTGCTTTGGTAGCAAGTATTTCCATGTGAGTTGAATGATTACAAAGGGGTTCCAGTTCCTCTGTTTTTATTTTCTCATTTTTCAATTCTGCCTCTATAAGCCTATGAACTAAAACGTCTGGATATCTTCTAATTGGTGAAGTGAAGTGTGTATAGTTGTCAAACGCCAATCCATAATGACCTATGTTTTTTGTTGTGTACTCTGCCTTGCTCATGCTTCTTATCATTAATGTGTCTATTAGGTTTTGTTCGTTTTTTCCAAATGTGCTTTCAAGGAGTGTGTTTAGGGAGTCATTAAGGTTGTTCTTTTTTAGATCAAGATTATATCCCAGCCTTTTCACAACCGTTTGCAAGTTTTTTAGCTTTTCTTCATCTGGTTGATCATGTACTCTAAAAACAAACCTTTCTTTACCTTTTTTCATTTTTTCTGCCACCTTCCTGTTAGCAAGAAGCATAAACTCTTCTATTAATTTGTTTGCGCTTTTTGCTGTTTTAAAAACCACTTCTTTCGGGTTGTTTTTTTCGTCTAGCTTAAATTTTATTTCTGACTTATCAAAAATAATTGCTCCGCTGTTTATTCTTTTTTTTCTTATTGTTTTCGCTACCTGGTTTAGAGTTGTAACCGCCTCAACAAGTTTGTTTGTTACCTTTTTTTCTTTATTTAAGATTGTTTTTTCTTTAGGAATTATTTTCTCTTCTGTTTCTATGATGTGTTGAGCTTCTTCATAGGAAAGCCTGTGGTTTGATTCTGTTATTGTTTTACCAAACCACTCTTCTAAAACTTGTCCGTTTTTTTTCATTATAAAAACTGCTGAGAAAGTTAGTTTTTCTTCATTAGGTCTTAGCGAACAGAGGTTGTTTGAAAGTGTTTCTGGCAACATAGGTATAACTCTATCAACCAAATAAACAGAGGTCGCTCTTTTTTGTGCTTCTTCGTCTATTACGCTGCCTGGTGTAACATAGTGTGAAACGTCTGCTATATGAACCCCTATCTCAAACCTTTCCTTGTCAATTTTTTTAAAAGAAATTGCATCATCAAAATCCTTTGCGTCTACAGGATCTATTGTAAAAGTCATCTCTTCTCTCATGTCCCTTCTTTTCTTTTCCTCTTCTTTTGATATTTTTTTATCAATTTTTTTTGCCTCTTTTTCTACATTTTCTTCAAACTCGGGAGACAAACCATACTCATATAAAATAGAATAAGCGTCCAGAGAGTCGCTTTCAAATCCAAATGTTTTTACTATTCTTCCCTCTGGTGAGTTGTTTGATTTTTCCCATTTTTTTATTTCTACTGCAACTGTTTCTCCTGTTTTATATCCTTTCATTTCCTCTTTTTCAATAAAGAAGTCTGTGTACATTCTGGCATTCCTTGTGTTTACAAATCCGTAGTCCTTGTTTTTTTCAAACACTCCCACAAACACTTTTTTGTTTCTTTTTAAAACATTTATAACTTTTCCTTCGTGTCTGTTTTTATATTTTTTTTCTCCTACCAAAACCTCTACTATGTCTCCATGTAGCCCTTTGTTTAAGTGCTTGTTTTCTACCATTACATCTTCATCTAGATCCTCACAAACAACATATCCTCTTCCGGTTGTTGTTATTTCCAAAACTCCTTCTGCAATTTCTCCTTGAACTGCTGGAGCAACAAACTTCCCTCTTCCTACTTTAATTATTTTTTCTTTTTTTAACAGGATGTTTAAAATTTTTATAATGTCGTTTCTTCCTTTAGTATCATTAACACCTAAAGCAAAAGCAATTTGTTTATAATTGAAATCTTTTAACGTCGGGGACGAAATAAGTGTAGTAATTTTCCTTTCTAACCCTTTTAGTTCTTTCTTCTTTTTACTCATTATAAATTTTATTCAAATATAGTTTTATTAAAACCTCTATCTTTCTATTACCAATAAACATTTAAACATAATTATTATAGTTTTATCTAAAAATTTAATTATTTATATATAGCGTGTTAATTTCTTAATAAATGATTGAAGAAAAAAAGCAATGAACACAAATAAAACAAAGTGAACAATTAATTAACAATCTAAACCACTGATAAACAAAAATTAAAGTTAAAAACAAACAGGTGTTAACAACCTAAACAAAAAACATTAAGTTGAAAAAAAAGTAAAAAAGAAACAATGAAGACCAGTTAAAAAGTAAAGAAAAAAGTAAACAAATAAAAAAGAAAAATAGTTATTAAGAATAAGAAATCAACTATTAACAACATATGAAAAAATAATAAAGGAATTATTAATTTAATAAACATGAAAATAGCGATAGGGAACGATCACGCAGGAGTAGAGATTAAAGAAAAAATAAAAGATCATCTCACAAAAAAAGGACACACGGTTATCAACAAGGGGTATGATGGAAAAAAGAGCGTAGACTATCCAGACTATATTCACCCAGTATCAAAAGAAGTAAAAGAAGGAAAAGCAGACATGGGGGTTATAGTTTGCGGAAGTGGAAATGGTGCAGCAATGACAGCAAACAAACACAAAGGAATAAGAGCAGCTATTTGCTGGAGTGAAGAAATAGCATCTTTAGCCAAACAGCATAATAATGCAAACATAATAAGCATACCATCAAGATTTTTAAGTAGTGACAAAATATTAAACATAGTAGATGTTTTTATTAAAGAGGAGTTTGAGGGAGGAAGACACGAGAGGAGAATAAAAAAAATAGATGAAAATGATTGAGTGGAAAGAACAAAGGTTTTCTGATATAAACACAAAGGAGTTTTATGAAATATTTAAGTTCAGGTGTGAGGTTTTTGTAGTAGAGCAACAAATACTATACAATGACTTTGATTATAAAGACTATAAAGCGATCCATCTATCAGGATTCATAAACAACAAGCTAATGGCATACGCAAGAATTTTCGATAAAGGAGATTATTACGAAAACAATCCAGGATTCGGAAGAGTGGCAGTTGAAGAAAAAGAAAGAGGAAAAAACTACGGGAAGGAACTAGTAAAAAAATGCATAGAGGTTTGTAAAAACAATTTTGATACAAAAGAAATTAAAATTTCTGCGCAAGAGTATTTAGAAAAATTTTATTTAGATCTTGGTTTTGAGTTTAGAGGAGAGAGATATATAGAGGACGGCATCCCTCACTGCGCAATGTATTATAATAAATAAATTAACCTGACGGCCTTAAGCCCCAACTTTGTCTTTTAGCAAAAGAGGGATTACAAGGGCTCAAAAATAAATCACGAACAATAAATATTGGGTTGTATCCACCGCCATACCAATCATAACTAGCAGAAGCGGTCAAACACAAACTAAGGTCATTAACAGGTTTAATTTTGCCATCATCTTCAAAGATAAATTTTTGATTAGGATTTTGATCACACTCACGCAAAACTAAGTCAGAACGCTGACCAGGACTTTCTACCTCCATACAAAGATTATAAAAAGGAAACCTAAACTCACCACCACTAATTTTGGAAACATCAAAACCTTGGTCTGGAGAAACACCAAGAGACCCGCTCATTCGTTGAAAAAAAGGCTGAGAATCCCCCCCTCTAGGACTAGAGTTGCAAGTATGAGCCTGTAGGGGTCTATCAAGGGCAACAGACGAGCTTCTAGCGCCAGCGCCTTGCATTGGAGCGCCCCCGCCCCCATACGGAGAATATAAAGTTTCAGGGATGTCTATGCAAACACTACTATTGACTCCTCGAGAAGCCATATACTGAAGATTTTCAGGAAAAACAAAACCAGGATCTAAATTGTTTAACAAAAAAATATCTGTTGTTTCTGGAGAACTCGTTTCTTCAATTATTAAATCGGACCCTTTATCACAAGACAACAAAAAAAACAAAAAGAAACACAAAAACCTCACAGAACGAATATAAAAAAAAAGCACTATTTTTTAAAAAGAGAACAAACGTCTTTATTAAGGAGGTCAAATTCAACAAAAGAAGAGCTAGTGTATATGATCATATACCAACCAAAACCATTGTTTTTAAACACACCATCATTTTTTCTTAATATTTCTCTAAGACGCCTTTTTATTTTGTTTCTATCAACTGCACGAGGAAAAGACTTTTTAGGTACAGACACAACATAAAACAATTCATCTGTTTCCTGCTTCAAAAAAACACAACGAACAAATTCAGAAGAAAAGCGGACACCTTTTTCAAAAAGAAAATCAATTTTTTTATTTCCTTTTAGGGGGTTCATTTTAAAAAAGATCTTTAAGTTTAGAAGAGCTCTCAAACCTAACACCCTTCTCAGTTTTCTTTAAAAACACAACCTCATTTACAGGGTCGTGTTGAAGAAAGATTAAAGAATTGTTTTCTACTAAGTTGTTTAAAATTCTTGTTTTTTCCTCCATTGTAACAAGAGGCCTCACATCATACCCCATAAGATAAGGTATAGGAATGTGGCCAGCAGTGGGCACAAGATCTGAAGCAAACAGAATTGTTTTTCCTTTATATTGAACTTTAGGCAAAGCCATTTTTTCAGTGTGACCATCTACCAATAAAAGATCAAAACCAAGCTCAGAACAAAAACCGTCTTCAGTGCTGTCAAAAAGATTTAACTGTCCTGATTCTTTTAATGGTAAAAGATTTTCCTCTAAAAAAGAAGCTTTTTCCCTGGGGTTCGGGCTAACACTTGCCCACTCCCAATGACTTTTAGAGCACCAAAACTTTGCGTTTTTAAAAACAGGAACAATTTTATCACCCTCCCTTTTAGTCGCACCACCACAATGGTCAAAATGAAGGTGTGTGAGGAACACATCAGTAACATCTTCAACACCAAATCCGCAAGAAGCCAAAGAGCTTTCAAGGGTCATGTCTCCAGACCTGTCGTAGTGAGAGAAAAACTTTTCGCTTTGTTTGTTTCCAAGACCAGCATCTATCAGTATAAGCTTTTCACCATCCTCAATTAAAAGACAGCGAGCGCTCATCTCTATTCTGTTTTGAGAATCAGCAGGGTTAGTTCTTTCCCAAAGCACTTTAGGAACAACACCAAACATTGCTCCTCCATCAAGTTTAAAATTACCGGTCTCTATTGAGTGAAGTTTCATTAGTCGTTAATTTTTAAAACAGCCATAAATGCTTGTTGGGGAATTTCAACACTCCCAACCATTCTCATTTTTTTCTTTCCCTTTTTTTGTTTCTCAAGCAGCTTTCTTTTCCTTGTTACATCACCCCCGTATAGCTTTGCCGTTACATCTTTTCTATAGGCCTTTATTGTTTCTCTTGAAATAATTTTAGCACCTATAGCTGCTTGAACAGGAATGTCAAACTGCTGTCTTGGTATTAACTCTCTTAGTTTTTCACACATTTTTCTTCCAACTCTTTGCGCATTATCTGCATGGATTAGTGAGGAAAGCGCATCAACAGACTTTCCGTTTAACAAGATGTCAAGACGAACAAGTTTTGAAGCAACAAAACCAGAAGGAGAGTAGTCAAAAGAGGCATATCCTTTGGAAACAGATTTTAAGCGATCATAAAAGTCAAAAACAATTTCTGCTAAAGGAAGCTTAAAGCTTAACTCAACTCTTTCAGGCGTTAGGTATCGCTGGTTTTTTATCTCCCCCCTTTTTTCAATACACAAGGTCAACACATTACCAACAAACTCAGATTTTGTTATAATAGTTGCGTCAATATAAGGCTCTTCAACCCTATCAAGACGAGAAGGATCAGGAAGATCAGAAGGGTTGTTAACAAGTATGGCGTCGTTAGGATCTTTTTTAACATAGGCGTTATAAGAAACGTTCGGAACTGTCGTTATAACAGACATGTTAAACTCTCTCTGAAGCCTCTCTTGAATAATTTCTAAATGAAGCATGCCTAGAAAACCACACCTAAAACCAAAACCAAGGGCAGCAGAACTTTCGGGCATAAAAACTAAAGAAGCATCATTAAGCTGCAGTTTTTCCATACTAGACCTTAAATCTTCATAATCATCAGTATCAACAGGATAAATTCCTGCAAAAACCATTGGTTTTACCTCTTCAAACCCTTCAATAGCTGAAACACCACTTTCCTCAGTCAGCGTTATTGTGTCGCCAACCTTAACATCCTTTGCTTCTTTTATTCCTGTGATAAGATAGCCAACATCACCGGTTAAAATTTCTTGCTTTGGTACTTGGCTTAATTTTAGAGTACCAACCTCTTCGGCACCATAGCTTTTTCCTGTTGACATAAATTTTACTTTGTTTCCTTTTGAAATTTTTCCATTTACAACCTTAAAATAAGTTTCAATTCCTCTGTATGGATTAAAGACAGAGTCAAAAATAAGCGCCTGTAGTGGAGCGTCAGGATCACCACCAGGGGAAGGAACTCTTTCTACAATTGCGCTAAGTATTCCCTCAATACCCTCGCCTGTTTTTGCAGAAGCAAGGACAACCTCATCGGGCTTACAACCAATAAGCGAAACAATTTCGTCAACAACAACCTCTGTGTTTGCTGACGGAAGGTCAATCTTGTTTACAACAGGAATTATTTCCAAATCATTATCAACAGCGAGATAAAGGTTTGAAATAGTTTGAGCTTGAATACTTTGGGCAGCATCCACTACCAATAAAGCTCCCTCACAAGCAGCAATTGCCCTTGAAACCTCATATGAAAAATCAACATGACCAGGAGTGTCAATAAGGTTTAAAATAAAACTTTCATCACCCCTTTTATAGTCCATTTGAACAGCATGAGACTTTATGGTTATCCCTCTTTCTCTTTCAAGGTCCATGTCATCAAGAAGCTGATCCTGTTTTTCTCTATCAGTAACAGAGCCAGTAAAGTCCAAAAGACGGTCAGCGAGAGTACTTTTCCCGTGATCAATATGAGCTATAATACAGAAGTTTCTTATGTTTTGTGACAAAGCCTGTGTTTTCGACAAAGATACTTACTTTGTATAATCTTTAATTGCTAGAGCTAAATAAATTCAAGAATTGTTAATTTTGCCACATGATTAAAATAGGAAACATTGAACTTCCTAAATTCCCTCTTCTTCTTGCACCGATGGAAGATGTGAGCGACCCCCCTTTTAGGGCGCTTTGTAAAGAGCAAGGGGCAGATGTTGTATACACTGAGTTTATATCAAGCGAGGGGCTTATTAGAAACGCAGCAAAGAGTACAAAAAAACTAGACATATATACAAAAGAAAGACCTGTAGGAATTCAAATATTTGGATCAAACCTTGATTCAATGCTTGGGGCGGTAGACATAGTTGAAAAAACGAACCCAGATATTATTGACATTAATTATGGGTGTCCTGTTAAAAAAGTAGTATGTAAAGGAGCAGGTGCAGGAATTTTAAAAGACATTCCATTAATGGTTAGTCTTACAAAAGAAATAGTAAAAAGAACAAGCCTGCCTGTTACTGTAAAAACCAGACTGGGATGGGATGAAAAATCCATAAAAATAGTAGAAGTAGCAGAAAGACTTCAGGATGTTGGTATAAAAGCAATTTCTATTCACGGAAGAACAAGAGCTCAAATGTATAAAGGTGATGCTGACTGGACCCAAATAGCTGCAATAAAAAATAATCCAAGAATGCATATACCGGTTTTTGGGAATGGTGATGTAAACACACCAGAGAAGGCTAAAGAAATGAGGGACGAATATGGGCTTGATGGAGCTATGATAGGAAGAGCGTCCATAGGAAACCCATGGTTTTTTGACCAAGTAAAACACTATTTAAGCACAGGCAATAAAAAACAAGAACCAGGAATACCAGATAAAGCAAAAATGGCAAAAAGACATTTAGAGATGGCGGTGAAGTGGAAAGGTGAGGTGTTGGGAGTTC
This sequence comes from uncultured Bacteroidota bacterium, assembly GCA_902560025.1. Next base: position 12,534 of record CACEKL010000008.1, read on the forward strand.
TAGAAACAAGAAGACACTACGGAAATTACTTTAAAGGGGTTGCAAACTTTAAAGAAACAAAAAGCAGAATACTTAATGAAAAAGATCCAATCAAAATCTTTCATGAGCTTGATGAAATAATACATACTTTCTCCCAAAAAGAATTGGTTTAGTCTTCTTTTAAACCAATTGTAGACCACAAAGAAGTAATCACACCCAAAGCAATAATTGTGGTTAAAACAATTAAAACGTTAGAAATAGTAAAAGAAATAGGATATGGTATGGATGTTCCAGGAACTAAAATTAAAGAATAAGAGTTTTGAAAAACTATAATCAACCAGGCTAAAAGAACACCGACAACCCCACCAAAAAAAGATGTTACTATACCCAATAAAAAGAACACTTGATTAATATCATTTTTTTCTCCTCCAAGAGATTTAAGAATTCTTAAATCACGCCTTTTTTCAACAATCATAATTGTTAGAGAGCCAACAAGGTTAAACATAGCGACCAATGCGACTAGAGAAAAAATAAGATATACGGCAAAATTTTCAGTATTCAGCATCTTGTACAACGCAGGGTTTAAATCTTGTTTTGTCAATACTTCAGCTTTTTCTCCAAGCTCATCAATGATAAAAGTTTTAACATCGTTATCAGTAAGAGAGTTATTTGAAAAAATCTCAACAGATGTAAAAGCATTTTCTTGAGCTCCAGTTAAACTAGCCATAGAAGCCAGCGAGGTAAACGCATATTTTTTCTCTATATCACTGCTTATTTGATAGATACCTTCAATATCAAACTGCTTAGATGAAAAAGGAGAAAAACCAAAAAGGCTATTGGTGTTACTTTTAGGAGCGGTAGCAAGAAGAGAAAACTCTTTACTAAGAACAACCTCTAGAGAAGAGGCCAAATCTGCACCAATATAAATTGTGTTTTTCTTTTCTGGAGAAAAAACACCAACAAGAGAAAGAGAATCTAGGGCAGGTGTAAGATGATAGTCAGCAAACACACCTTTTAGTATAGTAGCACCAGAATTTAGCTCATTTGAAAAGACCACCTTTTCTTCTATTACTTCAGAAGCACCCAGAACACCATCGAGTCCTCGAATTTTGTTAAGAGTCTCTTGATCTACAACAAGATATTTACCTTTTTTAGGTACCACTTTATAATCCGGATCAAAAGAGCTGGTGTAAAAAAGACCAAAATCTTTAAGACCCTCAAAAGCGCTCAGGACAACTAACAAAACACATGCAGCAGCAGCAATCATTAAAAAAGCAAAACCATTAATTCTATTTACAATTGTTTTAGAATCCCTTGAAAAAAAATAACGAAAAGCAATTTTATATATGTAAGACTTGAACATTTTACTTTATAGGGTTGTCTGGGTTGTTAATAGAGTCTTCAACTGAATCGATATAATCAAGAGAGTCGTCAAGAAAAAAAGCAAGTTCAGGAACTTTTCGTAAGTGCTTCTTTAATATAACAGAAAGATCATATTTTATTTTGGTAGAATTTTTCTGCAACAAAGCAATTTGAGCAACAGAATTATCACTTGGAAAAATACTCAAGTAAACTTTACATAAAGAAAGATCAGGAGAAACGCGAGTTTTGGTTACAGAGATGATAAGGTTTTTGATACCACCTCTTCTAAGGTCCTCGTTAATTAGCCCAGCAAGCTCTTTTTGTATTAAAGAAGAAATCTTTTTCTGTCTCTGACTTTCCATATGTCAAAAGTAGTTTAAATAAAAAACAAAAATTTAATTTATGTTTTATAAAAAGATAGTGAAATTGTATATTTGCGCCAATACCGGTCCTATAGCTCAGTTGGTTAGAGTAGATGACTCATAATCATTTGGTCCCTGGTTCGAGTCCAGGTGGGACCACCCTTAAACCCTCTAAGTCCTTGACTATGAGGGTTTTTTTTAGACTATTGATTCCGAACCTAAATCCGAACCTTTTTAATAAATTTAGGTTTCAATTATGAATGTAAAACTGAAAATAGAAGAACTCGAGAATGAGGTGATATTTTTAAGACAAACCTTAAGGGAAGACTTTGAAGACTTGTATAAACAAGGAGGTCATCAAATAATTTGGGAACAACATTCAGAAAACGACAGGTATAAAAAAGATAAGTTTCTAGAATATTTTAACTCTGGGATTAAGAACGAATTTGGAAGTCTAACAATTATCAATAAAAATAACAACAAAATTGTTGGGTGGACTAGACTTTATGATTTTAAAGAAGAAGACCTTTCAGTTAAACTAGGGTATACTTTTCTTGGTAAAAATTATTGGGGATCAAACATAAATTACAATGTTAAAAAACTAATATTAGGTTATGTTTTTTCTTTTTTAAACACTGTTTATTTTGATGTTTATGAAAAAAATATTCGTTCACAAAAGTCGGTAATGAAATTAGGGGGAATCTTAAACAAGATTAACTCAAATAATCATGAATATATTTTAACAAAAAAGGAATGGTCCAAATGGGACTCGAACTAGGGTTAATGTAAAAAAATCTTGATTTTTAAAAAGGTTCGGAACACTAACCACAATGGTTCGGATACCGAACCACCTAAATAAGTTAACTTGTTGATTATCAGTATATATACAGCCCCCCTTTGAGGACAGGTGGGACCACCAACAAACCCTCTAAGTCCTTGACTATGAGGGTTTTTTTTAACGAATTTGAGTGTGAACCAATTTGTGAACCAAAAACGAATTTTATGTAAGAATAAAAAGTGTAATTAGTAAAAGACTAGTTAGACTGGAGATTAGAGACCCAACGAGTAAGTCCCTTCGTTTTTTTACTATTGAAAAAAGAATCAGTCCAAAGGGAGTAACTATTAACGATATAAGTAATATTGTGACAATATCATTTGAAAGAAAAAAATTAAGTGTATATAATGAATCAAACAATTCATTTTTATCACCGGTTTCTTTTTCAATTATAGTTTTGGTAATTAAAACAAATACTAAAAGAAAAAATGTGAACTAACGGATTGGTTACAATTGATTTTTTCATATTGTAAAGATAAAAATTATTCAAAAATATCTTCTTTGTTGATTCCTTTGATATTGTTCCTCTTAATTTTTTGGTAAAAAATAAATAAAGCTTAGTTAAGATAAATCAATGACAAAGTAAATATATTTAAACATGAATTCAAGGGAGACTTTATTAAATAAAATGCGCCCTAGCATTGATGTAAAGTTTTTAAAAATTAAAAATTCATCCTTTGAGGAGTCGTTTCAAAATGTAATTTTAAGACCAATCATAAAAGTTCAGACGTCGCTTTTAGTTCAAGCTTTTAAAAAATACGCTGATACTCACAAAGGTGTTTTTTATCAATTAAGACCTGAAAAAAAGACTACTTACATTGAAAACGCAATTAAAAAAGATCAAAAGTTTAGAAATTTTTTAAAAGGAATTGTCATTGGCATGTTTACACTTGAAGAGTACGAGTTGTATAAAGAAAAAACATCTAGTTTAAATAAAAGAATGATGAATTTAATTTATCAAAGACTATCTGAAAACCTTCAGTTATTTGAATATAGAGACACTGGCACAACCAACCTTAGTCCATAAAAAAAGCTCCAGACCTGGTAAACTGGAGCTAGATTTAATATGTCAGATTACTTCTTTAAAGTAAAATGCCCTTAGAAAGGGCAAGTGTCATGTCCTTAATTAATATGAAAAGCATTCAAATTTAATTGCATATTTCCGTCTATTTATTATTTAAATTTTAAGGTTGTGTTAAAAAACCTTCATCACTAACATTATAGTTAATTTGCTTCAAAATATAAGATTGAGAAATAAGTTATATCCCAAAAGATTTGTATTATTTTTTAGTCATAACTAGGTTATAATACGTAAAAACTCATTAAGCTTATAGAATCAAAAATTATTAATCAATTTTTTTTACTCTTTTAAAGTTAGCTAGTCCATTCATGTTAGATGAGAGGTTATAAATTTCACAACCATAAAACTTACCATGTGCCTCAACTAAATTGAATAAATTAGTTAACTTTTCTTTTCCAAATCTCAAAGGATCAGGCGTACCCTGTCCATAAAATGTATCAGGCTCAAAACCTTTTCCTTTAAAAATTTTTTCTAATTTTTTGTTATTGGTTTCATATTTGCCGTTCCATTTTTTTACCCTATTAGGATTATAATCATGGTCAAAACCAAGTAGGTATATTTTTTTGTACCCTTTGGTAAATGCCCAATTAAGACTGTCAAGAAAAATAGTTTTCCCAACTAAAGGTCTGAATGGTAAAGTATAATATTTTGCAAAAGCTAGAGTATGATACCTGTAGCTATATTTAGAAATTTTTTCTTTATAAGAATTTTTCTTAGGCATTTCATGTTTTGGAAAATCTGTTGCACATAAATAATAGTCTACAACTAAGTCATCAAATGCTTTGATAGAGTTGTTTACAGCCATAATATCAACATCTTTAAGATTATGTTTTCTGTACTCTAAAGCTGACTTACCACTTCCAACTAATAAGATGTTTTTTCCTCCGTTATAAACCTCATTTCTTTTCTTTGTATATTCTTTAAACTTGAAAAAAGTTTCTATTCCAAAAAGATGTTCCTTTAACTTTTTAATTACATCTCTGATAGGATTGTATAGGTGCTTTTTTAATAATAGCATAATTTAAATTAGTGCTCAAACACATCTAGGAGTAAATAATTACCTACAACTCCAGTGAGTTCCATCACATGTTCCATAAGGGTTGGATGTTTGTCCACAAGTACATTCAATATTTACATAAATGTCAGCGATTGTATCTAACTCTGAATTGTTCATTTTTATTTAAAAATTATTAAAAGAACTATCATTAAACTTTAATTTAATATTATTAATATTTTAAGCTTTTGAGTGTATTTTGTTAAGGGTGTTTATTTAAAAAATCTTACCTATTTTTATATAAATTAAAATTAACAACATGAAAACAAAACTAACCTTACTAACAGTTTTATTAATTTTTGCTTCTTGTGAACAACCCAAAAACAATCAAGCGGGAGAATGGGTTTCTTCAGGCGAAGCATATGAAATCGGAACAGATGAAAATGTTCAAGTTATAAAAGACATGATGTCAGCATATAACAAAATGGATACAGACGCCATGCAAGAGGTATTGGCTGACACATTAACCATTTATCTTGCAAGCCAAAAAGAACCTATATCATTGCCAAAAGAAATGACTCCACAATGGATGGCACAATATGACTCAGTTAATGTAAGAGCTATTTACTTTCTGCCATACAAAAGAATTGGAGCAGATGGAAATGATATTTCAGTTGTTCAAACAGGACAGCTAGAAAATCTTTATTGGACAGATGGAAGAGTTGATAGCCTTAGAGTATTAAATAAATTCTTTATTAACTCAGAAGGAAAAATAAGAGCTATTAGGCAGTGGGATGCTGATTGGTAAAACTTTAAAAACCCCTTGAAAAAGGGGTTTTTTTATTATTCTTACTTAAGCAATAAATATTAACTTGTAGTAATGATTCCTAAAAACCCAAAAGATATTGACGGGGCGGAGATCTCTTGGTTTGCACCACTCTGTGACGGTGATGATGACTTTCTCGGAAACAGAAATCCTGATTATAAAAGCACTTGGGAAAACACTTCTAAAATTGTAAAAACTGCCGACGAGCTGGGGTTTAGAAATGTTTTATGCCCATCTTCATACCAAGTTGGTCAAGACACATTGTCTTTTGTTGCAGGAATGGCTCCAATTACAAAACAGATTAATTTTTTAGCCGCTATTCGCTGTGGAGAGGTTCACCCGCCAATGCTTGCAAGAAGTATAGCAACACTAGACCACATGCTCAAGGGCAGACTAACTATTAATATAATATCATCGGACCTTCCAGGTAACGAGCTAGATTCTTCTGAAAGATATGCTCGCTCTCGAGAGGTCATTGAAATTTTAAAACAATCATGGAATCAAGACAGAATAGAGTTTAATGGAAAATATTATAAACTAAGTCTGCCTACAGATCCTGTTAAGCCCTATCAACAAAATGGAGGTCCTCTTCTCTATTTTGGAGGATATTCACCTGCAGGTGTTGACTTATGCGCAGAACATTGCGATGTTTATTTGATGTGGCCAGAAACAGAAGATAAATTACAAGGGCTTATGAATACAATGACACTTAAAGCTTCAGATTATGGACGCACCGTTCAGTTTGGATTAAGAGTTCATGTAATTGTTAGAGAGACGGAGAAAGAAGCAAGAGATTACGCCAATAACCTTTTATCAAAATTAGACTTAGATCATGGGCTAAATATTAAAAACCGAGCACAGGACTCGAATTCATTAGGAGTAGCTCGTCAATCACAGATGCGAAATGAAGCAGACAATGAATATTATGTTGAGCCACACCTGTGGACGGGAATAGGACTTGCTAGGTCCGGTTGTGGAGCAGCTCTTGTTGGAACCCCGGATCAAATTTTAAACAAACTGAAACGTTATATGCAAATGGGCATAAGGTCCTTTATATTATCAGGATACCCTCATCAACAAGAATGTGAGCTTTTTGCTCAACATGTGTTGCCTCAGTTAAAAACAATTTCACTACCTGAAGTTTTTAACAGACGAATTAATGAAACCCCAAACTCTCCGCTAGGCAAGGGAGAAAGAAAGTAGATTATGGTCGATTTCATAATTGTCTTGTTTTATTTTTCTTTAATTATGATCGTAGCCCTTAGAGGTAAAGTAAAAGCAGACAGCTCAGCAGACGAATATTTTTTAAGTTCAAGAAACCTTCCATGGTACTCAATTGCTCTATCAACTATTGCAACAAACATTCAGGGATATCAGTTTCTTGGAATGATGGGGTCAGCATATTTATTTGGACTCGCACAAGCAAATCTTGAAATTAATGCAGTTCAAGGTATTTTAATTGGCGCCTTTGTCTTTGTGCCACTTTTTCTAAGAGAAAAGATTACAACAATTACACAGTTTATATCAAAGAGACTAGGTGAGCGAGTTGCCCTTTTTTACTCATTAGCAAATATTGCACTTTTTGCAACTGTAACAATAGGTGCTGCGCTTTTCTGGGGAGCTTATGCTGCAGACTTAGTTTTTGGGGAGCAGCTATCATTTCTACATTCAAACAGAATTATTAGAATAGCAATACTCATTGTAATACTTGGAGTTTTCTCTGCTATATATACTTATCTGGGTGGTTTAAGTGCTGTTGTTAAAACAGATATAATTCAATTTTCTGTATTAATTATTGGAGGAGCTGTTGTTTGTTTTACAGCCGTACATCAACTGGGTGGTTGGGATCAACTGTATATCCAAACCCCCGAAAAAATGCACTTGCACTTACCTGCAGATCATCCAACCCTTCCATGGACCCATCTTTTTGGATTGTTTTTGCTTAACATAAATTATTGGTGCGCAAATCAAACTGTAATGCAACGGGCATTAGCTGCAAAGAGCGTTAGGCATGCACAAACAGGTTTAATAGCAGGCGGCTTAATTAAATATATAATGGCGGTGATAATTATTATTCCAGGGATAGCTCTTTATGGAATTCTTGGTGACATCCTGGGTGAGCCTGATATGGCTTTCCCATATATTGTCAACACCTATTTGCCGGTTGGTATAAAAGGCATAATATTATGTGGATTGTTTGCGTCGCTTATGAGTACAGTAGACTCCACTTTTAACTCTCTGGCGACCTTGTGGTCAACTGATATTTATTCAAAATATATAAACAAACAAGCTAAGGATAAAGAAAAAATAAAAGCAGGTCAAAAAGCTATCTTATTTAGCTTAGGCACAGCACTTATTATGGGATTTGTTTTATTATATCTAAAGTTTGACGATCCTAATTCAGCCTTTACTCACACCCTAAATAACTTACGTTATTATATAAACTGTGGTATAGTAGTTTTGATATGTAGTGCTGTAGTTTTGTTAAAACCAAACCGAAACTTAGTCCTTTTCGCATTCATCGTTACACTTCCTTTAAATATTGCTCTACAACTTCTTATGCCAGAAATGAATTATTTTGTAAGAGCCTTTTGGGTAATAGTAATAGGATTATTTATAACTATAATTGGCAGCATGAGTAAACTAAACTCATTACTAGCATTATTTCAGCCTGCAGATAAATATAGTAGAAACTGGGGGTGGGTACTAGCAATTACTTTAGTCTTATTACACATAGTATTTCATTAGATTTACCCTATAATTTTTTTATCAGTTTTTATAGTAACTGAAGATGGGTGAAGCATTACCTCTGCAAGACCAGTTGTTTTTGGGAGTTCATATGCATAAAAATATTCTAAAGCATCCAGTTTGCTTTCAAAAAAACTTGAGTCAAAAGATTTGTCTCCTGTAATTATTGCGCACTTACTTACCACACCAATTTCTAACCAGGACCATCCAACTAATACAAGGCTGAAAAACTCCATAAAGATTGAAGCATCAGCTAAAAACTTTTCATAGTCTCCTTTTGAAGCAAAAGGAATAAGATGAAATAATATTTTTTGAGTTTCTTCTAGTTTTTTATCCAAACTAGCAGCCCACTCCTTTAGGTCATTATCCTGTGAAGCTTCATCAATGGTCTTTTTTATTTCTTCCATTAAAAGCTTAGCACCCTCACCATTGTTAAGCATCATTTTTCTTCCAAGAAGGTCTTGTGACTGAATACCTGTTGTCCCCTCATAGATTGTACAAATTCTTATATCTCTATAATATTGCTGAAGAATAAAGTCCGAACAAAACCCATAACCCCCTAGTACTTGAAGCCCATTGTTTATTGAATAAATACCTGCCTCTGAAGGATAAGTTTTAACTACTGGAATAATCATCTCTAGTAGTGTATGATATTTATTCTTTTCCTCTTCATCCTCACTGTTGTGTTGAAGGTCAAAATATTTTGAAGCTTTAAATATCAAATTCATAGACCCCTCAACCATGGCTTTTTGAAGCATCAGCATCCTTCTTACATCAGGATGTTCAATTATTAAGCTTTGTTTTTCTTTTAAATCTTTTTTTCCATCTGAAGAAAGTTTTCTTCCCTGTGGACGTTCATTTGCATACTCCAAAGAGGCATAATAAGCGCCTGAAGCTATTGCAGAACCAGCTCTTCCAACAGCTATTCTTGCACCATTCATCATTAAAAACATATAATGAAGACCTTTGTTTTGTTCTCCAACGAGATATCCGTGACAGTTGTCTTCATCTCCAAAACCAAGGTGAGTAGTACAATATCCTTTCTGTCCCATTTTCTCAAAATCAGCAACTGTTGTTACATCATTTGGTTCAAGCTTTCCATTTTCATCTAGTCTCATTTTTGGTACAACAAATAATGAAATTCCTTTTGTTCCAGCAGGAGCCCCTTCAATTCGGGCTAACAATAAGTGGACTATATTTTCAGCATATTGATGATCTCCTCCTGAGATAAAAATCTTTTGACCACTAATTTTATAATGTCCACCATCACAAGGAGAGGCCTTTGTAACAATGTCTGATAATGAGCTACCGGCTTGCGGCTCTGTTAAACACATTGTTCCGCCCCACTCTCCTGTAAGCATTTTAGGAGTATATTTTTCTTTTAACTCTTTGCTAGCAAACTCAATAATTAATTCTGCAGCACCTGTGGTAAGACCAGAATAACCAGGCAAATGATTATTTGCAGCATCTAAAATATAATTTGCAGCAGTGTGAACAAGTAGCGGTAATTGAAGCCCCCCGTCTTCATAATCAAAAGGAGCAGCAATGAGACCCATTTCTCCACCTTCCTTCATCATTTTTCCAACTTGTTGGTGTACATGAATTTTACCGTCTTTATAATGAGCTGGATTTTCATCCATTTCTTTAAAATATGGAAACAGCTCCCTGTCTGCAAACTGTTTTACAGAATCAATAAACATATCCACTGACTCAAGATTATGGTCAGCAAATCTTTTTTTACTCAAGACAGAGTCAAGCTCCTGAACATTTTTCATGAAGAATTTTACAGTATTAAGATCTACATACTTGTTTGCCATAGCTTTCTGTATTAGGTGCAAATTAAGCTTTTTAACTATAAGAATTTACTATAGATGTTAAGAATTTATTATTATAAAAGTAAAGTAGGTAGAATAAGTAATAAAAATTAATAAATTAGAATCATAAATTAAATGACTATGGAAAATTTAGGTAATAACGGACAATCAAACGGCAAATGTCCATTCATGCATGGAGCATCAACCACACCAGACACATCACCATTAAAATGGTGGCCAAAAAGATTAAACTTAGATATTCTTCATCAACATGATGAAAAGTCAAACCCTTATAACAGTGATTTTAATTACAGAGAAGAAGTAAAATCATTAGACTTTAAAGCTCTTGAAAAAGATATGCACGATCTTATGACTACACCACAGTCTTGGTGGCCAGCAGACTGGGGACACTATGGTGGATTAATGATTAGAATGGCATGGCATGCTGCAGGGACATATAGAGTTGCTGATGGTCGTGGTGGTGCAGGAACAGGAAACCTAAGATTTGCTCCTTTAAATTCATGGCCTGATAATGGAAACCTAGATAAAGCTAGAAGGTTAATGTGGCCTATTAAAAAGAAATATGGTAATAAAATAAGTTGGGCAGATTTATTTATTCTAGCAGGAAATATTGCGTACGAAAGCATGGGGCTAAAAACATTTGGATTTTCTTATGGAAGACCTGATATCTGGCAGCCTGAGATTGATATTTATTGGGGACCTGAAGATGAAATTTTGGCCCCTAGTGAGAATAGATATGCAGACCTAGAAGATACATCTACATTGGAAACTCCACTAGGAGCTACTCACATGGGTCTAATTTATGTAAATCCAGAAGGAGTAAATGGAAAACCTGACCCAATGAAGACAGCACTCCATGTTAGAGAAACTTTTGCTAGAATGGCTATGAATGATGAAGAGACAGCGGCTCTAACTGCAGGTGGACACACTGTGGGGAAAGCTCATGGTAATGGAGATGCTTCAAAGCTAGGGAGAGAACCAGAAGGTGCAAATATTGAAGACCAAGGATTCGGATGGATTAATCCAACTCTTGCTGAAAAAGGTCCAGTAACAAGTGGTTTAGAAGGAGCTTGGACTACAAATCCTACTAAATGGGATAACGGTTACTTTGAAATGCTGTTTAATCACGAATGGGAATTACAAAAAAGTCCAGCTGGTGCTTGGCAATGGGAGCCAGTTGATATACTTGAAGAGAATAAACCAATTGATGCTGCAAACCCATCTATCAGACAAAACCCAATAATGACAGACGCAGATATGGCAATGAAAATGGACCCTATTTACAGGGAGATTTGCCTAAAGTTTAAAGATGATCAAGAATATTTTTCAGACACATTTGCAAGAGCATGGTTTAAGCTTACCCACAGAGATATGGGGCCAAAAACAAGATATATTGGACCAAATTTTCCAGGGGAAGATTTAATTTGGCAAGATCCAGTTCCATCTGGAAACAAAGACTATGATGAGAATGATGTCAAGGCCAAAATTACTAATTCCGGATTGTCAATTTCTGATAGAGTCGCAGTTGCCTGGGACAGTGCTAAAACTTTTAGAACTTCAGATTTAAGAGGGGGAGCAAATGGTGCAAGAATATCTCTTTCTCCACAAAAAGATTGGGACTCAAATGAGCCTGAAAGACTTTCTAAAACTTTATCTGTGTTAAAAACAATTGCATTAGACACAGGTGCAAGTTTAGCTGATACTATTGTTATAGCTGGTAATCTCGCAATAGAAGAAGCTGCAAAGACAGCAGGATATAGTATAACAGTACCGCTAGTAAAAGGAAGAGGAGATGCATCACAAGAAATGACAGATGTAAATTCATTTTCAAATCTTGAGCCAGCAGCTGATGCATTTAGAAACTGGTCTAGTGGAAAATCTAAGTCAAGTCCAGAGGAGCTTATGGTAGATCAAGCGCAGTTATTAGGATTAACTGCTCCTGAGATGACTGTTCTTTTAGGGGGTATGAGAGTTCTTGGTGCTAATCATATTGATAATAAAGCAGGTATTTTCACAGACAAAGAAGGCACTTTGACTAATGATTTTTTTGTAAACCTTACTGACATGAATAACACATGGAATATTGTTGGTGAGAACAAGTATGAGTTGAAGGACAGACAATCTGGAGACCTTAAATGGACAGCTTCATCTGTTGATTTAGTATTTGGATCAAACTCGATATTAAGATCTTATGCTGAACTTTATGCTCAGGATGACAATAAAGAAAAATTTGTAAATGACTTTTTAAAAGTATGGACAAAAGTCATGAATGCAGATATTTTTTAAACTATCAATAAAAGAACAGGTCTAAACGGTACTATGAAACAATTTTCATTAGTTAATTGATTATTTTGTGTACCGGCCTAGACTTTTTTGATCTAGGCCTTTTTACTCCTTTTAAATTTTTATATTTAACGTTCCTAAAATTAATATTATGAAAAAATTACTATTTGTTCTATTTGCACTAGCATCTTTTAATCTTAACTCACAAGAGCTAATTGTGATGTCAAATCTTGAAGGTTTAAACATGAAAGTGGGAGAAACTTTTGCTCCAACATCTTATGCTGAAACTTTAAATGGAGAAAAAACCTTATGTCAAGCGGTAATTTATTACAATAAAAAAGGTGTTTTTAGCACAGCTAAAGCAATTACGGTTAATAGGTCTGAAGGTACAATCAGGGCAAATGAACCTGGAACTCACGAAATAGTTGCGCTTTGTATAGGACAAGAAGGACAGAGGCTTAGCAGAACTTTTCCAGTTCAAGTTGATTATCCAAAAGCTAAGGAAATTAATATAAAATTATCTTCACTTGCTGTGTATGAAGGTTCATTTATTCCTCTTGAGTTTGAAATTGTTGATGAGATGGGTTTTTCAAGAAAAAATGAATTTTTTCAGTTAAGTAGTAATTCAAATAATATTGAGATAGACGCGTTTAACAATGTTAAGGCTGTTTCACCAGGTAAAGCAGTTTTAGAGGCATCTTTCGATGGTATATCTTCATCTGTTGAAATAGACGTTTTATCTAATCCGATTGAAAAACTTGAGCTTAAAGCTAGTCTAGATGTAGCTAGAACAGGCGATGTAGTAAAATATGATGCTTTAGCTTACGATAATCAAGGGAATGAGCTAGATGGGCTTCCATTTACATACACTTTTTATGGTAAGGCAATTGATAAATCAAATAATGCCTCAGGATTAATTATGAATGATGGAAGGTTTGTAGCAGAAGTAATAGGTGACTATATGATTACTGTAAGTCTTGGCACAAAGTCAACTTCTCGCCCGTTGAAAGTTGTAGGAAGGGGAATCGAGAGAGAGGTAGTAAAAGTGGGTCAAGGAATAGTATCTGATAAGCATACTTCTGATTTTTGGGTTTTTGAAGGTGTAGATGGTAGAGATTATGCAGTAACAGGAACATGGGGAGCAGATGGAACTTCATTTTTTTGGGATGTTACTGACCCAGGAAATATTAAAAAAATAGATAGTGTAAAAGTTGATGCTAGAACTGTAAATGATGTAAAAGTTTCTAAAGATGGAAGAATTTCGGTAATAAGCAGGGAAGGAGCGTCTAATAGAAAAAACGGTATAATAATTTTAGATGTAACAAATCCCTTTGACGTAAAAATTTTATCAGAGTATACAAAAAATTTGACGGGTGGTGTACATAATGTGTTTATTGATAATAATCATGTTTATGCGCTAAGCGGCAGTCAACGTTACTATATAATTAATATAGAGGATCCTAAAAACCCAGTTGAAGTTGGAATGTTTGAAGTAGGTAAAGAAGGGCAGTCAATACATGATGTTTGGATTGAAGATGGGATTGCATACTCTTCAAATTGGAGGGATGGAGTCTATCTTGTAGATGTAGGAAATGGAATTGCCGGAGGGTCGCCATCTAATCCTGTTGCTTTTGCAAATTATGATTATGCAACCGGAGCTCATCATGCAACATTTCCATTCAAAAGCAAATCAACAGGTAAGTTCTACACTGTCTTAGGAGATGAAATTTTTCCTGACGGAGTAGACGAGAATAATCCAAACATTACTGCAGGGTTTCTTCATTTTGTTGACTTCTCTGATTTAGATAATCCAGTTGAAGTTGCAAAATATGAACTGCCTGGACAGGGTTCTCATAATTATTGGATTGAAGATGATATTCTATATGTTGCAATGTACGGAGGAGGAGTAAGAATAGTAGATATTAGTGGAGAGCTTTTAGGAGATCTCTACAGACAAGGAAGAGAGATTGGTTACATAATGACTGGATCTCCAAATGGTTACATTCCAAATGCTACCATGTCATGGGGCGCACAATTGTACAAAGGCTATGTTTTCTATTCAGACTGGAACACAGGTTTAGGATCGTCAAAAGTTTCTGAGCTTAAACCAGATAATTCTAAAGCGAACCAGTACATTAATAGAACCCCTATCATTGATTAATGAAAAAAGCATTTTTATTTACAATATTGTCTTTTTCATTATGCTCTGCGCAGAACTATTACTTTTATGTTGCAGCTGAGTCAGATGATTCTGTCTCTTTAATTAAGTTTGATGGTAATCAGGCAGAGGAGTTAGAAAGAATTCCAGTGGGTATGATGAAAACAGAAATTGAAGGACCTCATGGTCTTACAGTTGACCCAACAGGTGACTATTGGTACCTTTCTTTAGCTCACGGGAACCCTTATGGTTCACTTGTCAAATACTCAACTAAAACTAACAAACCTGTAGATAAAACATTATTAGGATTATTTCCTGCTTCAATGCAGATTTCGGAACTAACAGGACTTCTTTATTGTGTAAATTTTAATTTGCATGGAGAGATGAAGCCTAGTTCAGTTTCAGTGGTTGATCCTGAAAGTATGACTGAAATCAAAAAAATTCAGACAGGTGTTATGCCTCATGGCTCTAGATTATCTCCTAGTGGAAGATATCAGTATTCTGTAGCTATGATGTCTGGCGAACTATTTGAAATTGATGCACTCACTCTTGAGGTTAATAGAGTTTTGAGCTTGGATAGGAAAAAAATGAATCATCAAGGCATGATGCATCATTCTATGGTTCAGCCAACATGGGTTATGCCTGATCCAAATGGACAAAAACTTTACATTGCAGGCAACGGATCCAACGAAATCATTGAGGTTGACATTAATGATTGGAGCATCACTAACAGAATAGAAACTGGGAAAGGGCCATATAATGTTGATGTTTCTCCAAATGGAAAATATTTGATTGCAACATTAAAGGGTGAAGGGAAAACTGCGATTTGGGAGCTTGGCAAGAAAAGAAAATCTTTAATTTCAAATACTTCCAGCGTCTCACATGGAGTTGTAATATCTCCAGACAGTAAATATGCTTTTGTATCTGTCGAGGGAAAAGGAGGAGAGCCAGGTCTTGTAGATATAATAGATATTAAAAAGTCAAAAATTGTTAGTTCTGTTAATATAGGAAAACAGGCTGGCGGTATTGCTTTCTGGAAGCTTGAGCAATAACAATATACATAGATGATTAATTCCTCACAAATAAGAGACTTTTTCCCTTCTATAGGGAGAGTTGATCATAATAATAATCAAATAGTTTACTTAGATGGTCCAGGGGGAACACAAGTTCCAATCCAAGTAATTGAAGCCATTTCACAATACTATATTAGATCAAATGCTAACACTCATGGTGAGTTTATAACTAGCCAAGAGACTGATAAAGTGATGGATGATTTAAGGCTAAAAATGTCTGAATTTCTTGGATCAGAAAGTCCTGATACAATTTCTATTGGTCAAAACATGACGTCTTTAAACTATAGTCTTGCCAGAGCTTTAGCTAAAAAATTTAATTCAGGAGAAGAGGTTATTATAACTGAATTAGATCACGAGGCTAATAGGGGGCCGTGGAGAGTTCTTGAGGAGGTAGGAATTAAATTAATTGAGGTAAGCCTTCTTCAAAATGGGGCGCTTGATTATGAAGATTTTAAAAATAAGATTAACGATAAAACAGTAATGGTTTGTATGGGGATGTCTTCAAATGCCCTTGGAACGCTTAATGACTTTGTAGCTGTTAAATCTTTTCTTCCACAAAACTGTTTGTTCCTGCTTGATGCTGTTCACTATGCTCCTCATTTCTCAATCAATGTAAAAGAGCTTGGATGTGACTTTCTACTATGTTCTGCATATAAATTTTATGGCCCACATGTAGGCTTTTTATATTCCAAACCAGGGTTATTAGAACAACTAGAAACAGATCGCTTGGTGGTTCAAGATCAGAAGGCGCCCTATATAATTGAGACAGGCACTCTCAATCACGCCGCTTGTGCAGGAGTCTCAGCTGCAATTGACTTTATTGCTAATATTGGAGAAGGAAATTCTTTTAGAGATAAATTAATAGATGCATTCTCTAAAATAAGTAGCCATGAATTCGCACTTGCTAAACATCTATATGAATCTATAAATAGTTTAAATAAGGTTAATGTCG
>CACEKL010000009.1 GCA_902560025.1 uncultured Bacteroidota bacterium
CATAATTATATAACTCAGAGAAATTATCTCTATTTATTTTTTCAACTGTATAGTTCTCAAAATTTTCATTAAACCAATATGTTTTAGGTGAGTTTTTTAAATAATCTATATCTACTACTCCTTCTTCTAAAAGATAATTTTGATTCTGAGAGCAGCTTGTAAATAAAATAGCTATAAATAATAAATAGATCTTTTTCATATTAGTAATGATTCCCCTTCCATCTCTATAGGAGTTTCTATGCCAAGAATATCAAGTATAGTTGGAGCAATATCCGCGAGCACTCCATTATTAATTTCTTTGTTTTGACAATTAACTAAAATTATAGGGACTGGATTGATAGTATGTGAAGTGTTTACTGAGCCATCATCATTAATCATTCTCTCACAATTGCCGTGATCAGATATAACAATTGATGTATACTCTTCTTTGGTTGCTTCATTTATAATATTTCCAAGATGATTGTCTACTGCTTCGCAAGCTTTAACTGCAGCAGTAAAATTTCCTGTATGTCCTACCATATCAGGATTAGCAAAGTTTAAGCATATAAACTCAAATTTACCTTTTTTGATTTCTCTTATTACATTTTTAGTTACTTCATCAGAGCTCATCTCAGGTTTAAGATCATAGGTAGCTACTTTTGGTGATGGACATAAAATTCTTTCCTCATTTTTGAATTTTTCCTCGTTTCCACCATTAAAAAAGAATGTCACGTGTGGATATTTTTCAGTTTCAGAAATTCTTAGTTGATTAAAATTATTTTTAGAAATTACCTCACCAAGAGTATTCTTAAGAACCTTATTCTCAAAAATTGGTTTTGCAATTTTAAAATTTTCATCATAATTAGTAAGTGTGTATAAATTACTCACAGATTTAGTCATTTCATGATCTAGATAATCCTTTTCACATAAGGCGGATGTTAGCTGCCTCCCTCTATCAGTCCTATAATTAAAAAATATTACCGTATCATCAGAATTTAGTTCATGAATTGGATTACCATCTGAATCTACCTTCAAAAGTGGCTCTATAAATTCATCTGTTACTCCTTTTGAATATGAATAATTTATATCATTTATCAAATCAGTTGACTTGGTTCCAAGAGAATTTGAAATTAGATCATATGCTTTCTTAACTCTCTCCCATCTATTATCCCTATCCATTGAATAGTATCTACCAATAATAGTTGCAAGTTTGCCTCCATTTTTTTTACTAAAAGTTTCAATAGATTTTATAAAATCAATTCCAGATTTTGGATCAACATCTCTACCATCAGTAAATGCATGTATATAGATTTTATCTTTAATCTCGGATAACGATAAGATAATCTCTTTTAAATGGTCTATATGAGAGTGAACACCTCCGTCTGAAACTAGACCCATCAAATGGACATTTGAAGAATTTTTTTTAGTATAGTTAATTATATCATTAAAATGACTTTTATTTCTAAACTCACCTTCTTTAATACTGTTATTAATTTTAAGAAGATCTTGCAGAACAATCCTTCCGGAACCAATATTCATATGACCAACTTCACTGTTTCCCATTTGACCTTTTGGCAAACCAACTTTTTCACCGTGAGTTATTAAAAAATTATTTGGGTAATTCTCAATTAACGAATTAAAATTTGGAGTGTTTGCCTTGTCAGGTGCAGATGCATCTTTGTTATCTGCAATTCCCCATCCATCAAGAATTAATAGTAAGACTTTCTTGTTCAATTTTTTATTTAAAGATACAAATATCATTAAGTAGATTTGTTAATATGATTAGGAAAAAATATATTGTTATATAATATGTTAGAGGGTAAAGTATATAAATCAACAGGGAGTTGGTACCTAGTAAAATCAAAAAATAAATTTTTTGAATGTAGAATAAAGGGAAAAATTAGACTTAAGGATATCTCTACTACAAATCCAATATCAGTTGGTGATGATGTAATATTTGAAATAGAAGATCAAAATACTGGTATTATTTCAGATATTTTACCTAGATCAAATTATATAATTAGAAAATCAGTAAAACTTTCTAAACAGTATCATATTATTGCCTCTAATATCGATTTATCAATACTAGTTGTTACACTAGATAACCCTGTAACAACAAATAACTTTATTGATAGATTTTTAGTTACCTGTAAGGCTTATGACATTCCTGTTATTTTGGCCTTTAACAAAATTGATACCTTTCAAAAAAATGAAGATGATAAAATTAAAGAAATGATTAACATGTATAATCATATAGGATATAATTGTGATTTAATCTCGGCCAAATTTGGGGATGGAGTAGATAATTTAATGGCAAAAATGAAAAATAAAACTTGTATGATATCTGGTCATAGTGGAGTAGGTAAATCAACTTTAATTAATTACATATCTCCTGGTTTAAGCCTGAAGACAAAAGAAATATCATCCTCGCATAATCAGGGTCAACACACAACCACACATGCAGAAATGTTTGATCTAGATTCAAATATAAGGGTAATAGATACTCCTGGAATAAGAGGATTTGGTCTTGTAGATATTTCAAAAAATGAACTTGGGGATTTTTTTCCAGAATTTTTTAAAGCAAAAGACAAATGTAAATTTAAAGATTGTCTTCATCTAGATGAGCCAAATTGTAATATAAAAAGTGAAATAATAAATGGTGAAATTTTTGAATCGAGATATAACACTTATTTAGATATGCTGAAAGACCATAATATTTATAGAAAATCAGATGAAAGTAGTAATTCAGAGAGTTAATAAGTCATCAGTTGAGATAAATAATAAGATTAAATCTGAAATTCAAAAAGGATTACTTGTCTTAATAGGAATTGGTTTAGATGATGATAAAAAAGATGCAGAATGGCTTGCAAATAAAGTTCTTAACTTAAGAATATTCAATGATTCAGAAGGAGTTATGAATAAATCCGTATTGGATATTAATGGTGAATTGCTTCTAATCTCTCAATTTACGCTGTTAGCATTAACTAAGAAAGGAAATAGGCCATCTTATATAAAATCTGCTAATCATCAAATTGCAATCCCTCTATATGAGCATTTTATTAAGACTTGTAAAGATCAGATTGATGATAAGGTAAAAACAGGAACTTTTGGTGCTGATATGAAAGTTTCACTTATTAATGATGGACCAGTAACAATAATAATTGATTCAAAAAATAAAGAGTAATATTACATTACAATTACTTCTTCTTCAAGCTCAATATCAAATTCATTAAATACTGAGTCCTTAATTCTTTTAGCAAAATTTATAATTTCATTCCCTGATGCATTGCCGAGATTAATTACTACTAAAGGTTGATTCTTATAAACTCCTACATTTTTATCATTAATTTTTTTAAATCCACATTTATCAATTAACCATGCAGCTGGAACTTTAAAATAATTTGAATCAGTTTTAAAGAAAGGGATTTCAGTAAATTTTTCTTTAAGTTTTTGAAATTTAGAATAGCCTATAACAGGGTTCTTAAAAAAACTTCCACAATTACCATATTGTTTTGGATCTGGAAGTTTTGAGTTTCTAATTTTAATTACCTCATTTGAAATCTTTTTTAAATCTAGGCTAGATTCCGAAAGATTATTCAAATCTGGATAATCAATATTATATAAATGATTTGATTTTGTTAGATTAAATCTGACAGAAGTTATTATAAATTTATTCTTAAGTTTTTTTTTAAAAATGGATGATCTGTAAGTAAATTCACAATCTGATTTACTTAAGTTAACTTTATCAAGAGAGTCAATCATTATACCTGAGCAACTATCGAATACATCTTCTAACTCTACACCATAAGCCCCTATGTTTTGAATTGGAGAAGCACCAACATTACCAGGAATTAATGACAAATTTTCAATACCACCAAAATCTTTATCTACCGCCCACTTAACAAATCTATGCCAGTTCATGCCAGCAGATACTTCAACTTGAACTTTGTCAGGACCTTCATCTAAGATCTTTATACTTTCTTCTTTTAGATTAATAACAGTTCCTTGATAATGCTTTGTAAATAATATATTGCTACCACCTCCAAGAATAAATAGATTGTTATTTAACTCTTTGTTGTTTAATACTTCTAAGAGATCATTGGTGCTACTTGACTCAACTAACACATCACAACTAGCATCTACTTTAAATGTATTGAGCTTTTTTAATGAAGCATTTTTATTTACAATCATAAGCTACCCAATAAATTCTTTAAGACCCAGTTTAATAATCTTAATTGCATTTTTTAATTTTTCTGAATTTAGAACAAATGCAATTCTTACCTCATCTTTTCCGTAATTTTCTGAACTATAAAAACCTGAAGCTGGAGATAGCATTACACTTTGATTTTTATATGAAAAATCTGTCAAAAGAAACTTTGCAAAATCTTCTGCATTTTCAATTGGTAACTTTATAATAGAATAAAATGCACCCATTGGATTAGAAAACTTAATATTATCGATTTGACTTAATTCATTAATAATAACTTCTCTTCTTTTATAGTATTCCTTTATTACATTTTCTATATAGTCTTCTCTTGAATTTAAAGCATGATTCGCAGCAATTAATGCTAAAGTAGGAGGAGATAATCTAGTAAGAGCAAACTTTAAACAAGTCTCAATGAATTCAGAGTTTTTAGATACAATAAATCCAACTCGAGCACCACATAGACTATATCTTTTAGAAGTTGAATCAATTAAAATAGCATTTTCCGAAAATTTTTCATCTTCAAGAATTGAAAAATGCTTAGTATCGGTATAAATAAACTCTCTATAAACTTCATCAACAACTATAAATAAGTCATTTTTTTTAGCAAGATTAGCAATGTTTATTATTTCCTCTTTAGAGTAGACATATCCTGTTGGATTACAAGGATTACATAATAAGATTGCTTTTGTTTTACTATTAATCTTCTTTTCAAATTCATGAATTGATGGTAAAGCAAAATTATCTTCAATTTTTGATGTAATTGGAATAACATTAACATCAGAAGCCAATGCAAAACCATTATAATTTGCATAAAAAGGTTCAGGAATAATGACCTCATCACCTGGATCACAAATAGAATTCATTGTAAAAGAAAGGGCTTCGCTAGCACCAACAGTAGTTATAATATCATCAGGAGAAACATATATACTATGTTTTTTGTAATAATTGCAAACATTGTTTCTAAATTCAAGTGATCCTTGAGAATATTCATATTTTAATAAATCTAAATTGGTTTCCTTAACTGCATTAAGAGATTCAACTGGAGATTTTATATCAGGCTGACCAATATTTAAATGAAGAATTTCAATTCCTCTTATTTTTGCATCATCAGCATATGGTACAAGTTTTCTAATTGGTGAAGGAGGAATCTTATTACCTTTTTTTGATATTGATGGCATTTATTTAACTTAATTTTGTAAATATACTTCAAGGTATGTTATTTTTGTTTTACTTTAAAATATTTATCATCTGATGCCAATTCCTTCTAAATATGAACATATTGAAATTGAAAAGAAATGGTATTCATATTGGATGAAAAACAATCTTTTTAAATCTATTCCAAATGATAAAGAACCATTTACAATTGTAATACCTCCTCCAAATGTTACTGGACTTCTTCATATGGGTCACATGCTTAACAATACTATCCAAGATATATTAGTTAGGAGGGCTAGAATGTTAGGTAAAAATGCATGTTGGGTTCCTGGAACTGATCATGCATCGATTGCAACTGAAGCAAAAGTTGTTGAGAATCTGAAGGAAAAAGGAATAGATAAGTTAGATATTTCTAGGAATGAATTTTTAAAATACGCATGGGAGTGGACCGAAAAATATGGAGGTGGAATACTTGAACAATTAAAAATGTTGGGATGTTCATGTGATTGGGATAGAACTAAGTTTACATTGGATGATGATATGTATGAATCTGTTTTAATTGCATTTAAAACTCTTCATGATAAAGGATTAATTTATAGAGGATACAGAATGATTAACTGGGATCCAGAGGCTAAAACTACTGTCTCTGATGAGGAAGTAAATTATGTTGAGGAACAATCAAATTTATACTATCTGAAATATAAAATCGTGGATTCAGATCAAGAGATGATTATCGCAACGACAAGACCTGAAACTATATTTGGTGATACTGCAGTATGTGTTAATCCTAAAGATAATAGATATAAATCCATGATTGGTAAACAAGCTATTGTTCCAATTTGTGACAGAAAAGTACCAGTAATTGCTGATCCTTATGTTGATGTTGAATTTGGAACAGGATGCCTTAAGGTGACCCCTGCGCATGATATAAATGATTACAACCTAGGAAAAAAACATAGCCTTGATACTATAGATATTTTTGACACCAATGCTAATCTTAACAAACATGGTCTTCATTATGAAGGTAAAAATAGATTTGTTGTCAGAAAAGAGATGGAAGATGAGCTTATTAAAAATAAATTATTAATAAAAAAGGAAAATTATGTCCATAATGTTGGTAGATCAGAAAGAACAAATTCTGTGATTGAGCCCAAAGTTTCAAAACAATGGTTTTTAAAGATGGATGAAATAACTAAGCCAGCTATTATAAATGTATTAGAAAACGAAAACATAAAGTTCTTTCCTAATAAATTCAAATCAACATATAAGTACTGGCTTGAAAATATAAAAGACTGGAACATATCAAGACAGCTATCTTGGGGTCATCAAATCCCTGTTTTTTATTATGGTAACGATGATGAGTATATAGTTGCTACTTCAAAAGAAGAAGCTCTTAAAAAAGCAAACGAGGACTTAAAATTAAATTTAAAAGATTCAGATCTGAGACAGGATCAAGATGTACTCGATACTTGGTTCTCTTCTTGGTTATGGCCAATCTCAGTATTTGATGGAGTTAGAAATCCTGATAATGATGAAATCAAATATTATTATCCTACACAAGATTTAGTTACAGGTCCTGATATAATATTTTTTTGGGTTGCAAGAATGATAATTTCAGGTTATGAATTTAGAGACGAAAAACCATTTTCTAATGTATACTTTACTGGAATTGTTAGAGATAAACTTAGAAGAAAAATGTCTAAACAACTCGGCAATTCACCTGATGCTATTAAATTGATTGAAGAATATGGTGCAGATTCAGTAAGAGTAGGTTTAATGCTAAGCTCAGCTGCTGGTAATGATCTATTGTTTGATGAATCACTGTGTCAGCAAGGTAAAAATTTTACAAATAAACTCTGGAATGCATTGAGACTTGTTGATGGTTGGGATACTGACTCACAAATTAAACAGCCTAAAGTTAATCAACTGGCATTAAATTGGTATAGAAATAAATTCAACAATACTTTAGAGTCTATAGATAGTAACTTTGAAAGTTACAGGATTTCAGATGTTTTAATGTCTTCATATAAATTGATATGGGATGACTTTTGTTCATGGTTATTAGAAATATTAAAACCTGAATATGGTAAGAAAATTGATCAAAAGTCAAAGTTTGATTTAATTGAATTATTTATCAATAATTTGAAAATTATCCATCCATTTATGCCTTTTCTTTCAGAAGAAATATATCATAATCTTGAGGGCAAAGCCTCTAAACCAATAACAATAAGTTCATGGCCAAATAAGGAAGAATATGATATACAGCTGATTAATAATTTTGAAATTACAAAAGAAATTATTTCACAAATAAGAAATTATAGAAAGGAAAAAAATATTCCTTTTAAAACATCAATTAAATTATACTGCATTCCATCTAATAAACCAATTGGTAATATTGATGTTATTAAAAAAATTGGATTTGTTGAGGATATAATTGAATCTAAAAAAGCTGACTTTGGTTCAGTTACATCTTTTTTAATAAAAAATTATGAGTTTTTTATTCCACTGGATGAAGGTTTTGATAAAGATTCTGAAATCAAGAAATTAAATAAAGAACTTGAATATAATATTGGTTTTCTAAAGTCTGTAGATAGTAAATTAAAAAACAAAAATTTTATAAGTAATGCACCTAAAGAAATTATAGATAAGGAAAAACAAAAAATTATCGATACAGAACAAAAGATAAAATCTATAAAAAAGTCAATTTCAGAACTTTCCTAACTTGGCTATTTCAGAAATTCCTCCAATAACTCTATCTCCTTCCTTAATAAGAAGTTGAGAATTCAATGGAAGAAATAGGTCAACTCTTGATCCAAATTTTATAAAGCCTGAGTCCTCACCTTGAGCTACCATTAAGCCTTCATTTGCATAATTAACTATTCTCCTTGCAACCATTCCAGCAATCTGTCTATACATAATATTTCCAAAATTTTTATTTTTAATTACTATAGTTGTTCTTTCATTTTTATCAGAAGATTTTGGGTGCCAAGCTACTAAATATTTACCATGATGATGTTTTGAGTATGAAACTTCTCCTGATACAGGATATCTATTTACATGAACATCGAGTGGAGATAGAAAAATAGAGACCTGTAATCTTTTATCTTTAAAAAACTCATTTTCAAAAACTTCCTCAATGTTGACAATTTTACCATCTGCTGGACTAATGATATGATCAGTCTTTTTATTTATGTTTCTTTTTGGGTTTCTGAAAAACCATAATATTAATAGTAAAACAATTAGTGCACTAGTTTGAAGAAGACTCTTTATAGTTGATGATTCTTCAAAAAGAACTTCTAAAATAATAACATCCATAGATACAACTATGAAAAAAAGAATTATAATATTAAAGCCTTCCTTATGAAACATTATAAAATGGTTATTATTAGAACAATAAAGGAATTACCAATTGCACTATCTAATCTATCAAATAAGCCTCCGTGTCCAGGCATTATATTTCCGCTATCTTTTACACCAGCTTTTCTCTTAATTTTGGATTGAACAATATCTCCAAAAAGTCCAAAAATTGGTATAATGAATCCAAGCACTATAGTTTTCCAGAAAGGGAATATTTCTTGTATAAAATTAAATGAAACATAACTGAATAAAACTGAACAAAATAATCCACCAATAAAACCCTCCCACGTTTTATTTGGTGAAGCTTCAATTTTTAAATTATTTCTACCAAATAACGATCCAAAAAAATAAGACATAGTATCACTTATCCATATTAAAATAAAAATAAACAAGATTAGATATGGGTTGTATATAGCATTACCACTAAATGGAATATAAATCAGAGCTATCATTGATACTGAAACATATAACGGGGGGATAAAAGGATGACTATACTTATATCCCTTAGATTTAATTTTTTGATACAGTGAATTAGCTTCATATGTTGATATTAATGTAAAAATTAAAAAAACAGTTATGAATGTCTCCATACTAATAACTATTGATGCAAAAATTATTACTATGTAGAGAATTCCACTAATTAATCTTGGAAGAAAATTAATCATCACTCAAAATAAGATAAATATCTTTGGCACTATTACCGTAAGTTAAAAAGTTATCTTCATTAAGCTTATTTTTTACTACAATAGTTGTAATATTTGAAGGAAACTTTGTTTTGTATTTATATTTAAGCTTAGTCATGCCTTCACTTAGGTCAGATACAAATTGATCCATTCGAGCCAAAATTATTACTACTGGAGGAAGATTTTCAATTTTGTTATTCTTTATCTGTTTGTTACAAATTAATATTCTTCCTGAATTTGAAAGTAAATATTCACAATCAGTGACAAGTGCTTTGACTTTTTCGTTATCAATATTTCTAATCAATCTTATATCAAGATTTTTAGAGATATCTGTGTCAAGTGAACAAACATTGTCTATCTCCCAATTATTTTCTCCAATAATTTTTTCAAAGACATCTTTTGTAGAATTTTCATGATCTAGATAGATGAATCTACCACCTGATTCTGTAAAATTTTTGGCAAAAATTAAATCCAGAGATGATTCATCAGAAATAGAGGTGTCATCAGGCTCCTGGTTATCTTTCTTCTTATTTTTAAAAAAGTTCCAAAAGCTCAAAATAATTATTTTTTATTTTCATCTTGTTCATCTTTTTTAAATGGTCTTTCACCAAGAATTTTAACAAGATCTTCTTTAAAGATTACTTCTTTCTCTAACAGTCTTTTAGCAAGTTCTGATAGTTTGCTTTTGTTTTTCTTAAGAATATCACAGGCTCTTTTATACTGTTTTTCAATAATAAGTGATATTTCTTCGTCTATTTTTTTTGCAGTTTCTTCAGAGTAGGGCTTATTAAAATTATAATCAGTCTGCCCACTTGAGTCATAGTATGTAATGTTACCGATTTTATCATTTAAACCATAAACAGAGACTATTGCTCTTGCCTGTTTAGTAACTTTTTCTAAATCGCTTAAAGCTCCAGTGGAGATTTTATTAAACATTATCTTTTCTGCTGCTCTTCCACCTAGAGTAGCACACATTTCGTCTAGCATTTGTTCTGTTCTTACAATCATTCTCTCCTCTGGTAAATACCAGGCAGCCCCAAGAGACTGACCTCTTGGAACAATTGTTACTTTAACAAGAGGAGCTGCGTGTTCAAGAAGCCAACTTACAATTGCATGACCTGCTTCATGAAAAGCTATTGTATTCTTCTCTTCTTTAGTGATTATTTTATTCTTTTTCTCTAAACCACCTACAATTCTATCTACTGCATCAAGAAAATCTTGTTTGCCAACAGATTTCTTATTGTTTCTTGCAGCTATTAATGCTGCTTCATTACAAACGTTTGCAATATCAGCACCAGAGAAACCAGGTGTTTGTTTAGCTAAGAAGTCAATGTCTAAAGTCCTACTCTTTTTTAATGGCTTTAAATGAACCTGAAAGATTTCTCTTCTTTCATTCAAGTCAGGTAGGTCTACAAATATCTGTCTATCAAATCTACCAGCCCTCATTAATGCTTTGTCAAGGACATCAGCTCTGTTTGTTGCAGCAATAACTATAACATTAGTATCTGTACCAAAACCATCCATTTCTGTTAAAAGTTGATTAAGAGTATTTTCTCTTTCATCATTAGATCCAGTAATATTACTTCTACCCCTAGCTCTTCCTATGGCATCTATCTCATCAATAAAAATTATTGATGGAGATTTATCCTTTGCTTGCTTAAACAAATCTCTAACTCTTGAAGCACCTACTCCAACAAACATTTCAACAAAATCAGAACCAGAAAGAGAAAAGAAAGGAACTTTAGCTTCACCTGCTACAGCTTTTGCAAGAAGAGTTTTTCCAGTTCCTGGTGCACCTACTAAAAGAGCACCTTTTGGAATTTTACCACCTAAAACAGTATATTTTTTTGGATTCTTTAAAAAATCAACTATTTCTTGAACTTCTTCTTTTGCACCCTCAAGACCAGCTACATCCTTAAATGTAACTTTTACTAAAGTATTCTGATCAAATAATTTTGCTTTTGATTTACCAATATTAAAAATTTGCCCACCTGCACCTCCAGCACCACCAGACATTCTTCTCATTAAGAAAATCCATACTCCAATTATTATAATAATTGGCAGAAATCCTAAAAGAACATCAAGCCATCTATTCTCCATAGTCATAAATTCGATTGAAAAGTCTAAATCTTGAGTTTGTTTAATTTGCTGAAGATTGGTTTCAAATAATTCTGGAGTACCAATTTCAAATTGATAGTGAGGCCCAGCTAGGTTATCCTGTCCTAAAAAGTTTTTTGATCTAGCCCTTTTATGTATGTCTTTTTCAAGAGCATTTTCATTTAATGTTACTCGGGCATATCTCTGGTTAATTATTGTGACTCTCTCCACATCTCCATTCCTTAAATAATTTTCAAAAGATGAGATATCAGTTGGTTGAGTATTTTGAATACCATTATCTCCACCAAGTAGTCCAATACTGATTATAAAAAAGACAATTGATGCATAGAACCAGTATATATTAATTTTTGATTTATTGTTTTTTTTCTTGTTTGCCATTTTCAAGCATTTAATTCAACGTTTGTAATTTTTGCATCACCCCATAGGTTCTCAATATCATAATATTCTCTAATTTCTCTTTGAAAAACATGAACTACTACATTAACATAATCAATTAGAACCCATTCCTGATTTTCATTTCCTTCAATACTAAATGGTTTTTCCTTTAATTCTTTACTCACATGTTTTCTAATTGAACTAACAATTGCTGTAACATGAGTATTTGACGTGCCTGTACAAACTATAAAATATCCACAAACAGTGTTAGTAATATTTGTAAGGTCCATTATATTTACATCAACACCCTTCACATCTTCAATACCGAATATAATTTTACCAATTAATTCAGATTCTGCTGACTTGGGTTTAACCATTAATCTTTTCTTTTTTCAAATTTATTACTTTTAATAATATGACTGCATATAACATCATCAAAGTTAATGCCACTAAGTCAACAAATGACAAAGTGAAGATGTTAATTAAATCAAAAAAAATTAATAATAAAGATGTTATATCTGCAAAATATCAGTACAAGGGTAAAGGACAATTAGCTAGAAGGTGGTTCTCTAGTTATGGAAATAACCTTTTATGCTCGCTATATCTTGAATTTACTAAAGATTTTAAATCGCCTATATATGCATTAAATTTTGCAACATCACTTTCTGTTCTTAAGACTGTAAATTTTTTTAGTAAAGAAAAATGTTTCATTAAGTGGCCAAACGACATTTTGTCAGAAAACAGGAAGATATCAGGAATATTAATTGAAAATAATTTTAAAAGTAGTGACTTATCTTATTCAATAATAGGTACTGGGATAAATGTAAATCAAACAAGATTCAATAATCTTAAGCATGCAACATCTTTAAAAAAAATAAGTGGTAAAAATATTGATCTAGATGAAGTTTTAGATCAATTACTTATAAATTATGCTATTTATTTTAAAAGAATTAATGATATCAAATATTTATCTAAAGAATTCAATCAAAATTTATATGGAAAGAATAAATGCAGATTTCTAATAAAAGAAAAAATATTTAATGGAAAAGTTGAAACAGTCTTACATAACGGAAATTTAGTTGCCCAAATAGAAAATATTGGATCAAAAGAGTTCAAATCTTCAGAGATAAAAATAATTTATTAAACCCAGTTTTCAGGATCCTTTCTCCAGTCCATAAGCCTGGTTGCCTCATCTTTAGATATAGATCCTTCAGATAAAATCATTTCAACTAAAGTATTAAAATCTGCTAATGAGTTAATTGGAATTTTTTCATTTTGAAACCTTTGATTAGCAAAATCAAAGTTATATGAGAATATAGAAAGCATTCCACTGACATTAAAACTTTCATCTCTTAAAGCATTAATAGCATTAAGACTACTTTTTCCTGTACTTATCAAATCTTCAATCACAATAATTTCAGATCCTTTATCAATAAATCCCTCAATCTGATTTTTTAATCCATGATTTTTAGGCTCTGGTCTGACATAAGAATATGGAAGATTTAACCTTTCTGCAATCAATGCTCCAATTGCTATAGCACCTGTAGCAACTCCTGTAATTGATATATTTTCTCTATATTTATTTCTAATAATTTCAGACATTCTTTCTGCAATAAATTTTCTAATCTCAGGATATGAGAGCAGCAATCTATTGTCACAGTAAATTGGAGATTTTATACCGCTTGTCCATGTGAATGGATTTTTGGTATTTAATTTAATTGCATTAATTTGTGTGAGATAATTTATAGTTTGCTCAGCAACTTTTTTATCTAGAACCATTGTTACAAATGTATAAAGTTTTTTTCAACCAAAAGCCCCTTGTTTTAACTAATAAAATACTTGAGACATCTGATTCATCTCCATTAATTTTTATAAAATATACTAATGCATCATTAATTATTAAAGCATTAAAATCTAAGAACAATGAAAAGGTTTATTTATATCATAAAAATATGGATAAGCTATGGGAAATATTTTTAAAAAAATTTCCTGTAATTC
The DNA here is from genome assembly GCA_902560025.1 of uncultured Bacteroidota bacterium. The sequence continues at coordinate 13,873 of CACEKL010000009.1, forward strand.
AGGCTGCTGGTGGATTAGTTGAAAGAACTGACGGAAAATTACTTTTCATATTTAGAAATGACAAATGGGATCTTCCAAAGGGTGGAGTTGAAAAAAAAGAATTAATAATTGAAGCTGCTAAAAGGGAAGTAACAGAAGAGACAGGTGTTGCAGACATTATTATTAATAATCAGTTATCTGAGACTTATCATATTTTTAAAAAGGGTAAAAACTATAGATTAAAAAAAACATATTGGTTTAAAATGTCAACCTCATATATGGGCCCTCTAGTTCCTCAAGTCGAGGAGGGTATAATGAAGACAGAATGGATATCATATGATGATATTAATAATCTTTTAAAAAATGCATTTGAAAATATAAGGTTAATTGTACTAGAAGTTCTAGATAGTAATTCCTTTAGGAATAAATAATTGGTAGTCACCCTTATTCCTTATAAGCTCTCTTACAACACTACTGCTTATGTAGGAGTTTTCTACTGAAGTTAAAAAGAACACAGTCTCAATATCTGAAATCTTTCTATTTGTAAGTGCAATGCTTTTTTCAAACTCAAAATCAGAAGGGTTTCTTAGACCCCTTATAAGAAAGTTTGAATTATTTTTTTTACAAAAATCAACTGTTAATCCAGAATAAGTTTTTACAGTTACGTTATTATTTTTTTTAAAAACAGTTTTGACATATTCGGCTCTTTGATCAGATGAAAACATGTATTTTTTATCAGTGTTTTCTCCTATTCCAATGATTATTTCATCAAAAACTTTTAAACCCCTATTTACAATATCAAGGTGTCCAATTGTAATTGGGTCGAAGGATCCAGGAAAAACAGCTCTTTTCATAAGATAAATTTAATTATTATTTAAAGAATAGATCTTACAAGATCATTTATTACATCTTTAACATTTAGTTTTTGAGCCTCTATTTGTTGGGGAACAATACTCTGCTTAGTAAATCCAGGAATAGTATTAGTTTCTAAAATATATGGTATATCATTAACTATTATAAATTCTGATCTTGTAATTCCATTTAAGTTTATATTATCATAGATATTATTCAAATATTCATGAATCAATTTTTTTGATTTTTCAGAAACATTTCCTGGGGTAATCTCTTGAGATTCACCTAAATACTTTGCACTGTAGTCAAAAAGTTCATTATCACTAATTATTTCTGTAATAGGAAGTATTATTCTGTCATTTTTATTTTGAATGACTCCCACTGATACCTCTTGGCCATCAAGGAAACTCTCAATCAATACTTCATCGTCTTCTTTAAAAGCAATTTGAACCTTTTCACTTAATTCATATGATTTGTAAACTTTTGACACACCAATACTGCTTCCACCATTATTAGGTTTAACAATACATGGGAATGTGATTGAGCTTGAAAGTGAAGATAGATTATCAATGTCACTCTTTGTAATCAATACTTGTTTTGAAGAAGGAACACCAAGAGAATTTACAAATTCTATATATTTTTTCTTGTTTGATGTGAGATTAGATACATAAACATCACATGCGGTCTGAGGAATTTTATTTCTCTCTAGGATCTCGGCAAGATCTCCATTTTCCCCGGGATCACCATGTATTATATTAAATACAGCATCGGGTTTTAATACAGTTCCATTGACAATAAATGAAAAATTTTCATAGTCTAAGTCATAAACTTTCTTGTTATACCTCACAAAGTTTTTATCATTTGAAATACAAACTTCGAATACATTCCAATCCGAGTTGTCTTTTAAATTTTCATAGATAAATTTTCCACTTTTAACTGATACCTCATATTCAGAGGAATAGCCACCAAAAACAACAGCAATATTTACCATAATATTTTCAAATGTAAGTCAATATAATAAAAGACAATTATGTCTTAGTATATTTACACAAATTATAGAAATGAAAATTTGGGATCAGTTTAAAAGTAAATCACTTACTAAGCAAATATTTCTTATGGTATCTGTTGTTTTTATTGTGTTCTTTCTTGTCTATAATTCATTAATGATCTACACAAAACACAATAGATATATAGAGGTTCCTAATTTATCAGGTTTAAATCTTGATGATGCTATTGATGTACTTAAAAAGAATAGGCTTAAATATGAAGTTCTTGATTCATCAAAATTTTTTGTAGAGATTCCAAATTATTCAATTATTTCTCAAATACCCTTAGAGAAAGAACTTGTAAAAAAAAATAGAAAAATCTATCTAAATGTAAATCCAAGAAATTTTCAAAAAGTCTCTCTACCTAATGTAATTCAAATTACTAAAAGAAATGCAGAATCTATCCTAACTGCTCTTGGTTTCCAGGTCTTGGAGTATAATTATGTTGATGATATTGGAAAAGATATGGTGTTAGATGTTCTTTATGAGGGTGAAAAAATTCTTCCTGGACAAAAAATTCCAATGAACTCAGGCTTGAGTCTAATTTTGGGTAATGGAAAAAGATAATTCTAAAGAAATTTTTGAACAAGATCTTCATGAGCATTTTGCTTTTGATATAGATGTTGGTCAGGAACCGCTTAGAATTGATAAATTTTTAATGAATAGGATTGAAAATGCAACTAGAAATAAAATTCAAAAAGCAGCAAAAGAAGGATCAATTAGGGTTAATGGTATAATTGTAAAATCCAGTTATAAAGTAAAAAAAGGAGATAAAATAAGAATACTATTTACTCATCCTCCATATGAGAATCTTCTTACTCCAGAAAATATTGATTTAGACATAAAATATGAAGACGATTCAATAATAGTAATAAACAAAAAAAGTGGAATGGTGGTTCATCCTGGCCATGGTAATTATTCAGGCACATTAATAAATGGTCTCTTATATCATTTTGATAATCTTCCCAATAATTCATCAAATAGGCCTGGATTGGTTCATAGAATTGACAAGGATACATCTGGTCTTTTAGTAATTGCTAAAACAGAAAAATCTATGACTATTCTTGCTAAGCAATTTTTTAAGAAATCAGTTGAAAGAGAATATTTAGCTCTAGTGTGGGGCGATGTAAAAAATGATGAGGGTGAGATTAATGCTCCAATTGGTAGAAATCCAAAAAATAGACTTCAAATGATTGTTTATGAAGATCTTGAGGGCGGAAAAGATGCAATTACTAATTATAGAGTTATTGAAAGGTTTGGTTATGTAACGCTTGTTAGCTGTAAATTGAAAACAGGAAGAACTCATCAAATTAGAGTTCATATGAAATACTTAGGGCATACACTTTTTAATGATGAAAGATATGGTGGAAATAAAATATTAAAGGGAACTGTTTATTCAAAATATAAACAATTCGTAGAAAATTGTTTTGATATGTTACCAAGACAAGCTCTTCATGCTAAAACACTTGGCTTTATTCACCCTAAAACCAAAGAAAATATTCTATTTGACAGTGATATTCCGGTAGATATGAATTCTGTTATTGAAAAATGGAGAGGTTATTCAAAACATAAAAATTTATAAATTTGAAATAAAAAGATGAAAATACTTATTTCCCCTGCAAAATCTCTTGATTTTGAAAACGAAGTGGAGACAAGTCATAGCTCCAACCCTTTATTTGGTAAAAAAGCCAAACAGATTAATGATATTATTAAAGATTTATCTGCTCCTGATCTTGGTAAACTTATGAGTATATCTCCTAAGTTAAGTGATTTGAACTGGAAAAGAAATCAAGAATTCCAGAATTCGGATTCATCTGAAAAGCAGGCTATCTATGCATTTAACGGTGATGTATATGATGGCATTGATATATCATCAATACCTGCTGATAAGCATGAAAAAATTCAAGAAAGTATTAGAATATTATCTGGTCTTTACGGTATTCTTAAACCTTTTGATATTATTAAACCTTATAGACTTGAGATGGGAACGAAACTTTCAGTAAATGGTTCAAAAAATCTTTATGATTTTTGGAGTGAATCTGTAACTAATTCTATTACTGATGAAGTTTCTGATGACGAGCTTATTATAAACCTTGCGAGTAACGAATACTTTTCAGTCATAAATTCTAAATTGTTGAATAACAAAATTATTTCTCCTCAGTTTAAGGACTTTAAAAATGGTAAGCTTAAAATAATTTCTTTTTATGCAAAAAAAGCTAGAGGATTAATGACAAGATATTTAATCGAAAATGAAATTAAATCTGAAAATGATATTTTAGGATTTGACTACTCAGGTTATTCTTTTAGCTCCGAAGAATCTAAGGATTTATTAAACCCAGTCTTTGTTAGGTAATTTATAAAAAGATTAAATTTTGACCTCTATATTTTATGAATGAATTATTTGTAAATTAGATAGAGATATGTTCAAAAAAATTCTTTTTTTAATTTTCATCTTTCAATTTGGTTTTTCCCAAGAACGACAGTTAATTAAAGGAAAAGTCATTTATAGAAATATAGATGTTCCTGCAGCAAACATTGTTAATAATACTTCTCAAAATACAACTATTACTAATGATAATGGTGAATTTGAAATTTTAGCAAGAGTTGATGATGAAATTATTTTTTCTTCTGTTCAATATATCATTAGAACTGTTAGAGTGAGCGAAGAGATAATGAAAAATAAAAGATTGATAGTTCAAATTAACCAAAGAGTAAGAGAGTTAGATGAGGTTGTTATTACTCCTGATGATACTGAAAAGTTCTTAGATCTCAAGGAGGAACAATTTAAAGGTTTTGACTATATAGCTGATAAGTCAACAAGAATCCAAAACATTCTAACTGATGACAGACAGGTGGTTAATGGATTAAATTTTGTAAATATATTTAAACTATTATCGACTTTAGTTGATTCTAAATCTGAAGAAGAAAAACTTAACATATCTCCTAGTGAGGTCCTTCCATATATTTTAGACGATAATTTTTTTTCAGATATTCTTAACCTTGAACCCTTTGAAACTTCGGATTTCCTTTATAAACTGGACTCAGATCAAAAGCTTAAAAACCTTATTTTAGAAAAAAATCAATTTTTAGTAATAGATTATTTATTAAAAGAAGTAGAGATATATAAAGCTCTGCAAGTAGAATGAGAATTACCATATTTCTTTTACTTTTTTTTCCAATAATTTGTTTATCGCAAAGTAATGGTCAAAAGTTAATTGAAGGCACAGTCTATAACGATGAGTCATACTCAATTGAAGGTGTTCATGTATTAAATATTACTTCAAACTATAATACAATTACAGACGCTAAAGGAAATTTTAAAATATATGCTAATCTAGATGATGAAATTATATTTTCTGCTATTCAATTTAAACGAAAGAAAATTATTATAAACGATGATTTACTAAATTCTATTTCAGTTAAAGTTTTTTTGGAGGAGTTTGTAAATGAATTAGATGAGGTAATAGTTAACTCAAGTGGACTATCTGGTAACTTATCAACTGATCTACTAAACTCAGGTGTTATTGACCCAATTAATTTTGATGACCTTGGGATACCTGGTTTTACTGGCATTAGAATGGAAAAAATCCCCACTAATGCTCAGCTGGCTTCTGAGTTACTTTTAGCACCGCTAACAGGTGGTTTTGATATTGAGAGAATGTATAAATGGTTTTCAGGATATTATAAAAACTTAAAAAAAGTAAGGGAATACAGTAATGATTATGACCTTATTGATCAGATAATAAAATTTTATGGTCAGAGTTTTTTTATTCAGGAGTTTGATCTAAAAATAGACAATATCCATAATTTTGTAACCTCAACATATTTGAATTATCCTGTAGAAGAAAATTTTAAAATCGGTAACTATACACTAGTTATAGAATATTTTAAAAAAAATTTTGAGAGCTTTAATAATTGATTAGTTTTATGTTATGATTCTCTTTATTAGTGGAGCAGAACTTGTTTTTGTTTTTTTTATTGTCTTACTTGTTTTTGGTGCTGATAAAATTCCATCAATTGCAAAAGGGCTTGCAAAAGGTATGACTCAGATTAGGCAGGCAACTAACGAGATAAAAACTGAGATTTCAAAAAATACTGAAGTAAAGAATCCAACTAAATCAATCACGAAGGATTTAAATGATAGCGTTAGTGATATAAAAAAAGATTTTGATGATCTAAAAGACTCAATTAAAAGAGATCTAAACTAATCTTGAAATTGAAATCCCATCTCTAATTGGTAAAATGATATTTTTAAACCGTTTGTCATGATTAACAATTTTATTAAACTCAACAAGAGTTGAAGTTTCTTCATCCTTTTGTTTAGAATCTAATACCTTTCCAGACCAAAGAACGTTATCTGAAATTATAATACCATTTTTGCTAAGTTTATTTGACACTTGATTGAAATAGTTGATATAGTTTTCTTTATCAGCATCAATAAAAACAATATCATATTTTTCATTTAAGCTTTTTAATATATCAATAGCATTTCCGGTATGTTGAACAATGTTATCTCTAAATCCACTCTTCTTAAAATACTTATTCTGTATTTTAATCAACTCTTCATTTTTATCTATTGTATCAATTCTTCCATTTTTTGATAACCCTTCAGCAAGGCAAATAGTGCTGTACCCAGTATATGTTCCAATCTCCAAAATTTTGTCAGGAGATTTTATTTTAGATATAAAACTTAAAAATCTTCCTTGAATATGTCCACTTAACATTCTGGGCTGCAAAATCTTTTGATGAGTCTCTTTGCTTAGTTGAGATAAAATTTCTGGTTCTTTTTCAGAATTTTTATTTAAATAATCAGCTAATTTATCAGATATAAAGTCCATTTATTTTTTTGGTCTTTGGTAATCAAATCTATCAAGAAGAGTTGGTAATGCATACCCATCACAGCCGTTAATTGTAACTACATTACCTTTATCAAGCCTTAAAAATCCTGTGTCACTAACTAAATCTTCATCAAAATATAATTTTTCAATACTTGCTACAACTAAAATAGTTCCGTTTTCTTCAATATTATATTCGTTAAGATATTTACAAACTAGTTGAACAGGCGATCCTTTAACAAATGGAGCTTTGCATCCTTCCTTATATTCCTGTTCAAGTTGAGTCATATCAAACTCAGAAATTTCCTCTGGATATTTAGCACTAGTATGGTGAGCTTCACTTATAATATCACTTACAATATGATTTACAGTAAAAAAACCTGTCTCCTTTATATTCTTGTAGGTATTTCTTGGCACAGTCGTAGGTCTAAGTATGTATCCCAACATTGCAGGATTACTACCTAGGTGGGTTATTGAGCTAAATACAGCAACATTTTCAACTCCATCTTTTGAAATTGATCCAATCAAATTAGCTGATTTGTAGCCTGTACACGAATTAATTAAATTAATTCTATAGAATTTTTGTAAATCGTCAAAGTCTTCTTTAGATAAATTTTTCATTTTCTAAAAGTATAAAGAAATCTTTTAAATTTGCAAAGTAGGGGTGATTAGCTCAGTTGGTTTAGAGCACTACCTTGACAGGGTAGGGGTCACTGGTTCGAATCCAGTATTACCCACAAATTTATTAAATATGAAAGTGGTCTTAAATAACTCAGATACAATTGGAATTTTTACAAGTTTGATTTGTTCTATTCATTGTTTTGCAACACCAATTTTATTTGTTGCTCAATCTGGTTTTGTTTCTGCTGAAATTCAGCCAATATGGTGGGAATCAATTAATTATTTATTCATTTTTTTGTCGTTTATAGCTGTGTACTATTCAGTAAGAAATACTTCAAAGAATTTTATGAAACTAATATTGTGGGCCTGTTGGCTATTTTTTGTAATAATAATTCTAAATGAAATGATTGGAATAATTGAAATTTCAGAATTATTTTCATATGTATCTGCATTTTCTCTTGCGTATGCTCATGTTTACAATTTGAAATATTGTCAATGTAAAGATGGAGAGTGTTGTAATGACTAATTTTTATAAAGAGTGAACAATTTTTTTACTTTTGATATATGAAGAACAGATTATTTAGGATACCGTTATTAACAATTGGCTTCATATTCATAATAATGGGTTTAAGGTGGATATTTGTTGATGAGCCATGGATGCTTGATAAGGTTGCCAATGAAGAAAGACTTAATATGACATTTGAAAAATTATTTTCTAATGAAATTAATGATACTCTTCCAGGGTATTTACAACAGATCTATCGTTTTTTTGGTTTATGGGTTTCAATGATAGGTTTATTTATAGTTTCATTTCTTAGAGAAAAGTTTGTTGAGGATTCAGAAATAAGAAAATCTCTACTAATATGTACTGGTCTTACAGTCTATTTAGCTTTAATCCTTGCATATATTTGGATTCCAAGTTCACCATTCATTTATCTTGGTCTGGGGAGTGTAATTCTTCACTCAATTTCTGTTATTGGTAATAGAAAGATTTCGTAAATATTAAAATGGTAGGTTTTTAAGATCTACATTGCCTCCTGTAATTATAATACCAATTTTCTTTCCTAAGAACTGTTCTCTGTTTTTTATAACTCCAGCAAGGGGAAGAGAGCAAGAAGGCTCACATATTATCTTTAGGTGTTGCCAAATTAATTTCATTGATTCAATGATTTCATCTTCTGTAATTCTTATAATTGACTTTACTTCCTTAAGTATTATAGGAAAATTATTATCTCCAAGTTGAGTCTTTAATCCATCTGCAATAGTATTAGTAGTTTTGTTTGATTCAATTTTACCACTAATTAAAGATCTATAAGCATCATCCACTTCAAGAGGTTCTGTTCCAATAACCGAGCATTTATCTCCAAAATATTTTACTGCTAAGGCTGTTCCTGCAATTAATCCTCCCCCTCCAATTGGAACAAGTATATGATCAAAAGAACCACATTCTTCAATGAGCTCTTTACATGAAGTGCCCTGTCCAATTATCACATCCATATTGTTTGAAGGATGAATAAAAGTAGCACCCTTTGAATCTACAATTTCATCAGCAGCAGTTTCCCTTGCAGCTAGATTTGGTTCACATTCAATTAACTCTCCTCCATAACTTTTAACTGCTACTTTTTTTATTTCAGGAGCATTAGATGGCATTACTATATAAGCCTTGATTCCAATATTTTTTGCTGCTAGTGATATAGCCTGTGCATGGTTACCGGATGAGTGCGTAACAACACCATTATTTTTTTGTTCATCGGAAAGTTTTAGAATTGCGTTTGCTGCCCCTCTCATTTTAAATGCCCCCATTTTTTGAAAATTTTCGCACTTAAAATATATATCAGCTCCTGTTAAATTGTTTATCAGCTTTGAGTTTAATACAGGCGTATTATGAATAAATGGTTTAATCCTATCATGACAATCAATTAAATCATTTTTTGACATTTTACTTCCACTTTATATTACACCCTATACTTGGTTTCTGAAGTTTAGTGTTTTCCTTTCCAGACAGAAGACATTCAATTGCATTTTCTATGTCAGCTCCATCAGATAAAGTATCATTACCTGGTCTTGAATCGTCTAATTGACCTCTATATACTAACTTTAAATTTGAGTCATAAACATAGAAATCAGGGGTACATGCAGCATCATATGCTTTGGCAACATCTTGAGACTCATCATATAGATATGGAAAAATAAAATCATTCTCAATAGCATTTATTTTCATTTTTTCAGGACTATCATCAGGATAATTTAAAACATCATTACTAGAGATTGCCATAAACTTAATATCCTCTCCATGATACTTTTTAGATATTTTTGTTATAGTTGGATTTACATGTTTAACATATGGACAATGGTTGCAAATAAACATTATAACTGTGCCTATTTCTCCTTTATACTCTTTTAATGAAATGTTAGTTTCAGAATTAACATCTGGAAGATTAAAATCAGGAGCCTCAGATCCTAGTGAAATCATATTTGATGGAGTTCTAGCCATATAAAATCTATTATTTATTAAAAGTAAAAAAAACCATCAAATATTAATAACTTTGTTATTAACCTAACCAATTAATGAGGAAACTAAATAAAAAGGAAAGATTTCAAGAAAATGTTCTTTCCAAATTCCATGTATATAATAGTATTTTCGCTACACTTCCTTATGAAAGTATATCTGAAACTGGAAATTTGCTTCCTATATTTAGTGAATTTTGTAAATCAGGATATTCAAAAAAACTAGATCCAAGGACTATAGTTGAAGACTTTTTTCTAAAATACTGTGATGGTTATTCTGAAGATGAAAAAATATCCTTAATGTTTAGGTTTATTCAGTATGTCGAAAGACAAGTTGTTCTTTTTGATGCAATTGAAGATGCTTCATTTACAAAAATTAATAACATGGATGGAGTTGGAACTTTGAGAAATCTTAAAGAACAGGTTGAATCCTCAAACAAGGAAAATGAATTAAAAAAATATTTAAAATCTTTTAAAATAAAACCTGTTTTAACTGCACATCCAACTCAGTTTTATCCAGGTTCTGTTCTGGGTATAATTACAGATCTTGCAAATTCTATAGAAAAAAATGATTTAAGTGAGATTAAGGATTTGTTATCTCAATTAGGTAAAACTCCATTTTTTAAAGAAAAAAAACCATCCCCATATGATGAAGCTGTTAGTCTGTCATGGTATTTAGAAAATGTATTCTACTATTCCGCAAGTAATATTTTCAAATATATTAAATCAAACATTTTTGATAACAAATATGATCATTACGATCTAATATCAATTGGGTTTTGGCCTGGCGGTGATAGAGATGGTAATCCATACGTTACCTCTGCTATAACACTAAAAACTGCCCAAAAATTAAGAAGTGATATAATTAAAAATTACTACAGGGATATAAGGGTTTTAAGAAGAAAATTGACTTTTAAAAAAATTGAAGATGTAATTGTAGAAATAGAAGATGCTCTTTGGATAAGTATTTTTCAGACAACCAAAGAACCCAAAATTAAGTTAGAAGACCTTAAGAATAAATTAAACTTTATTAGAGAAACCCTTATAAGTGAACATAAGTCATTATTCATTGATGACCTTGATGATTTAATTGATAAAGTAAATATTTTTGGTTATCATTTTGCAACTCTTGATATCAGACAAGATTCAAGAATACACTCAGACGTGTTTAGTGAGGTTTTAGAAAAATTTTACAACAAAGATTTAGCAATAAAGTATACCACTTTGAGTGATGCTAAAAAAGAAATTCAGCTTTCATCTATGTCTAAGATTATAGAATCTCTAAAAATGAAGGAATCTTCTGCAAAATCAACAATAGAATCTATAGAATTAATTGGTCAAATTCAAAAATCAAATGGAGAGAAAGGATGTCATAGATATATAATAAGTAATAACAAATCAGCAATTAACATTTTTGAAATGTATACAATGATTAGGCTAGTCTTAGGTAGTGAGTCAAAAGTTGATGTTGTTCCGTTATTTGAATCTGTTTCAGACCTTGAAAATTCTTCTGAAGTAATGGAAAAGGTATATTCAAATAAAGTATATAGAGATCATTTAATAAACCGAGGTGATGTTCAAACAATAATGTTAGGCTTCTCAGACGGAACAAAAGATGGTGGATATTTAACAGCTAATTGGAGTATTTTAAAAGCTAAAGAATCCTTAACTAGGGTTTCTAGAAAATTTGGTATTAAAGTCCTATTCTTTGATGGAAGAGGAGGTCCGCCTGCAAGAGGAGGAGGAAACACTCATCAATTTTACAGCTCATTAGGAGACTTTATAGAATCTGACCAAATACAACTTACTGTTCAAGGTCAAACAATTAGCTCAAATTTTGGTACAATTGAATCATCTCAATATAACATGGAGCAATTAATTAGTTCAGGTATTAAAAATAGAATATTATCAAACAAGGAAATTTTTAATAAAAAAAACAGAAGAACAATTGAAAAGCTCTCCTCACTGAGCTATAATCATTACAATGATTTTAAAAATCATCCTAAGTTTATTCCTTACCTCGAAAAAATGAGCACAATTAAGTACTATTCAAAAACTAATATTGGTAGTAGACCATCAAAAAGGGCTAGCAAAGATGATAAGTTTGATTTTGATAAACTAAGAGCTATTCCTTTTGTTGGAGGATGGAATCAATTAAAACAAAATGTTCCAGGTTTCTATGGCCTTGGTTCCTCTATTCACTTCTTCTATAAAAGAAATAAAATAAAAGATGTTAAAGATCTATATAATGAAGTTCCTTTTTTTAGAGCTCTTGTATCAAATAGTATGATGAGCCTAACGAAATCATTCTTTGAGTTAACTTCATACATGAGTAAAGATGACGAATTTGGAGAATTTTGGAAAATAATTCACGAAGAATACCTGCTTACAAAGAAGATGCTTTTGAAGATTTCTAATTATAAAGAATTAATGCAAAATGAACCTGCAAATAAACTATCGATTCAAACAAGAGAGGCAATAGTTATGCCCCTTATTACTATTCAACAGTATGCATTACAAACTGTTAATGAAATTGATTCAAATAAAATGGATAATTCAAAAAAACCAATATTTGAAAAAATGATTACAAGATCTCTATATGGAAATATTAATGCTAGTAGAAACTCTGCTTAACTTTTTCTATATTTAACTAACAACTTTAAACAAAATTCAAAATGAAAAAATATATATTACTTTTTGCTATACTTTTAGCTTCATGTTCTACTCCTGTTGAAGAACCAAAAGGTTCCGGAATGTGGGCAGGAGATGAAAATGAAACATTTACAGTAGGCTCAGATGAAATGACTGAGATGTACTTGAAATTTATAGATGCTCATAATAATAGGGATATTGAAACTATTAAATCTCTTGAAGCTGAAGATATTAGAATCGATGTTCCTGATGGGTCAAGAATTGAAGGTCCTGATGCACATGGAGAGGCACTAAGCGCGTGGTTTGAATCTGGAGCTGATCCTAAGTGGAATGTATTCTGGGTTATGCCATATATTGGCCAACCTAGTGGACAGACGTGGATAGTAGGTGGACATTCATTAACTCAAACTATAGATGGAGAAGAAGTAACTACAGTTCAAATGATAGATGCTCAAGTAGAGGATGGTTTATTTAAATGGGCTATAATCTATGAAAAGCAATCTCCTAATTCAGAATAATAAATTTGGATTTATTCTTATTAATATTAGGCTTTCTATGTTGTCTAATTGGCATAATTGGAAGCTTTTTACCAATAATACCTGGTCCGGTTACTGCTTGGCTGGGTATTTTGCTTTTAAATTTAACTTCTGTTGTTGAATTTAATTTGAACTTTGTTCTAATAACACTTACTGTTGCTGTTTCTGTCGGAATTCTTGATTATTTAATTCCAATATTGGGAGTAAAAAAACTAGGAGGTACAAGATCTGGACAAATTGGTACAACAGTAGGGCTTATACTGGCATTAGTCATACTTGGACCAATTGGTATTATCATTGGTCCATTCTTGGGTGCTTTGCTAGGAGAAATGACTAATAATAAATCCTTTAGTGAATCATTGAAGCCTGCTTTTGGTTCATTTATAGGAGTTATTGCTGGGAGTGTAATTAAATTTTTAATTAGCCTTAGCTTCTTGTTTTTTTATTTTGATATTTTTTGGGGATACAGAGAAAACTTTTTTTAAATTTCCTAAATTGAAACTACCAATTAACACATTTGGAAAAATTTGAAAGAAAATATTTTGCCTCATGGACTGATCTTGATCCTAACTGGCATGTTGCTAATCATGCATACATAAAATATGCAGCAGATACTCGGGTATCTTTCTTCTCTGAGTTAAAACTAGATAGGGATAAATTTAATAATCTTAATATAGGTCCTGTCTTATTTTATGAACACATGCATTATTATAAAGAGATAATGATGGGTGACGAATTTTCAATTAACGTAGAGATTGATGGTTATAGTGATGATGGTCGATTTTTCTCTCTTTTTCAAAATTTTTATGATAGGAGTGGAAACCATTTAGCTCATCTAGACTTAGCTTTTGGAATTATGAATACAAAACTTAGGAAACTCATCTCAATGCCAAATGAATCATTTGAAATTTTTAAAGAAGGTCCAAAATCTAATTCATTTTCTATAATCACAAAAGAAGACTTGAGA
>CACEKL010000010.1 GCA_902560025.1 uncultured Bacteroidota bacterium
CATCTATTGTTATTCACTCTCAAGAAGTTGACTTTCATCCACCTATAGATGCTCCATTTAATCTTTCAGGAACATTTGGAGAATTTAGATCTAGATTCCATACTGGTATTGATTTTAAGGGTGGTGAAGGAATTAAAATTTTTAGCATCGAAGATGGATACATTTCCAGAATTGAAGTGAGTCCTTACTCATATGGAAAGGTAGTCTACATAACTCATCCAAATGGTTATAGCTCTGTATATGCTCATTTAAGTAGATTTAGCCCAGACATTGAGAAATATATAAAATCTGAACAATATAGATCTAAATCTTTCACAGTAAAAAAGTTTCCAAAAAAAGATCAAATACAAGTTAAAAGAGGAGAGTTACTAGGTTACTCAGGAAATACCGGAAGATCATTTGGTGCTCATTTACATTTTGAAATACGAGATACTAATTCTCAAGATGCTTTAAATCCACTGATGTTTAATTATACATATGAAGATCTTGAAAGACCAATAATTAGAGGCCTATATACTATTAATGAGAACAATACTCTTGTTAGAGATTTACCTAAAAGAATCAGGATATCTAAAACCAATGATTCAACTTATGTTGCTGATGATATAATATTTTCTGGAGACATAGGGTTTGGTATAGATATTTATGATATACAGTACAAAAACTTATTTAATAGAAATGGTGTGTACAAAGTAGAACTTTTAATTGATTCAATTCAGAGGTTTTCTTATAGTATGGATAGAATTAAGTTTAGTGAAAATCATTATAAAAAACTTATGTATGATTATTTATCTCTAGTTAAAAATAATAGAAGGGTTTTAAAGGTTTATACACCTCCTAGGTCTAAATTGTCATTTTTAAAAACAAATGACTTTAATGGTATTATAAAATTTAATGATATTACTGATAGTAAGGTAAATATTAAAGTAACAGATTGGAACAAAAATTCATCTTATCTTGAATTTAAAATTATAAGCGCTGATTCATTAAAATCCAATAAACCGTTAAATGGAATTGAAATATTGACCAATCAAAAATATGTTATTAATAAGGGAGAATCAGTTGTTGAAATTAATAAAAATACTTTCTATGAAGATGTGCTTCTTAATATAACTTCTAGGAATGATACTATTGATTTAGGTGAAGAAATAACTCCTTTTCGATCTTCAATTAAATTAAAAATACCTATTGATAAAAATATTGATTCGCTTAGGTTAAGTCAAACTTTTATTGGTAAAATTGTGAACAACAAGATTAATTATATAAGCTCTAAGATTAATGATTCATATATTACAGCAAATACTTCATCATTGGGAAGGTACATTATCTCAAGAGATTCTATATTACCAGAAATTAGACCGATAAATTTTAAAAATAAATCAAACGTTAAGTCCAATAAAACACTAAGACTAAGGATAAAAGATGATAAATCCGGAATTAAAAACTATAAAGCGTATATAAATGGAAAATGGGCATTGTTTGAATATGAACCTAAGCAAAATTTAATTTTCCATGATTTATCTGATTCAGTTATTGAAGATGGAGAAAATGATTTATTAATTGAATTTGAGGATGGTGTAGGTAATAAACAGACCTACAATACTAAAATTTATTACTAGCTATTTATAAAGTCTTGAAGGGTTTCGATTAAATAATTAACTTCTTCTATTGAATTATTATGAGAGAATGAAAATCTTATAGATGGTAGGTTCTTGAACTTTTCATTTTGTATTTCATTAAGAACATGCGATCCACTTGAACTACCTGATTGACATGCACTTCCTTTAGAGCATGCTATACCTTTCAAGTCAAGATGAAAATCGAGCATTGAAGCTTTATCATTAGATATAGGAAAGCAAACATTTAATACAGTATATGTACTTTTTTCTAGATCTCCAGACATTCCATTATAGTGAATATTGGGAAAAAGATCATTAAGTTTTTCAATCATATGTCTTTTGATTGATTTAACATGCTCAATTTCTTTATCTAAGTTTTGAATAGAGATCTCTAGAGCTTTGGTCATACCAACAATGTTATGAACGGACTCAGTACCTGCTCTAAGTCCCCTCTCTTGAGGACCACCACAAATAAAAGATTTAATTTTTGTTGATTTATTTATATATGTAAAACCAACACCTTTGGGACCATGGAATTTATGACCAGCAGAAGATAAAAAATCAATATTTAATGAACTTAAATCAATTGGATAGTGCCCAACAGCTTGAACTGCATCTGAATGAAAATAAGCATTATGTTTTCTACATAATTCTGAAACTGATTTTACATCAAGAATGTTACCAATCTCATTATTTATATACATCAACGATACAAGCTTAGGCTCATTATTTGATTTTAATATACTTTCAAGGTCCTTTATATCGACTTCTCCTTCATCCTTTAGACTAACATAATGCACTTTTACATCTTTACTTTCAATTTCTTCAAGAGTATGAGTTATTGCATGGTGTTCAATTTTTGATGATATTACATGTTTAACTCCAAGGTCTTTAACAGCACATTTGAGTATTGAGTTGTCAGACTCTGTACCACCTGAATTAAAAATGATTTCTCCTGGTTCACAATTTAAAATTTTAGCAATTGATTTTCTAGATGTTTCAATATATGATTTAGCTGATCTTCCATAAGAATGAGTAGAAGATGGATTTCCAAAACAGTTTTTTAGAACATCAGAGATTTCATCAACCACCTCATCTCTCACTTTTGTAGTTGCTGCATTGTCAAAATATACTTTCATATACTTTTATTCAAATTCTTTAATTGTTGAAGTTATGATACTAACACAGTCATACAATTGATCTTCAGTCATAACAAGAGGAGGTGCGAACCTTATAACATTTCCATGGGTAGGTTTAGCGAGTAAACCATTGTCTCTTAGTTTTAGACAAATATTCCATGCAGTTTGACTGTCTTCAGAATCGTTTATTACAATTGCATTTAATAACCCCTTACCTCTAACTAGTTTAACTATTTTACTTGATTTGATATATTTATTCATTTCGGATCTAAATATTTCACCAAGAACTCTTGCATTTTGAGCTAATTTTTCATCAATTATTATTTCAAGAGCCTTCTTTGCAATACTTGCTGCAAAAGGATTTCCACCAAAAGTACTACCATGTTGGCCAGGCTGAATAACTTCCATTATTTCAGAGTCACAAAGAACAGCTGATATAGGATAAGTTCCTCCGCTCAATGCTTTTGCAAGAATTAATATATCTGGTTTAACATAAGTTGATTGCTGCTCACAGGAAGATTCACAGCTACAATTACCACAGGATGCAAGCAAAGATCCAGTCCTACCAAGACCAGTCTGAATTTCATCAGCAATCATAAGGACATTATATTCTGAACATAAGCTTCTGACTTTTTTTAAGTATTCAGGTTCAGGCACATTAACACCTGCTTCACCTTGAATAGGTTCAACCAAAAATGCTACTATATTTTTATCTTTTTTAAATTCATTTTCCAAAGCACTAATTTCTCCATGAGGTATGTGAATAAATCCAGGTGTATGAGGACCAAAAAAATCTTTAGATCCAGGATCAGTAGAAAATGAAATTACAGTTGTTGTCCTTCCATGAAAATTATTGTTACAAACAACAATTTTTGCTTGGTTCTCATCAACTTTCTTTTTTAAATATCCCCATTTTCTTGATAATTTAATTGAAGTCTCAACACCTTCAGCCCCTGTGTTCATTGGAAGTAACTGATCAAATCCAAATAACTTTGTTGCAAACTCCATATATTCACCAAGCTTATTATTATGGAAAGCTCTTGATGTTAAGGTAAGCGTCTCTGCTTGATTTTTTATTAAACTAACTAATTCGGGATGACAATGACCTTGATTAACAGCTGAATAAGCTGATAGAAAGTCATAATACTTTTTTCCATTTACATCCCACATAAATACACCCTTACCCTTTTCTAAAACAACTGGAAGTGGATGGTAATCGTGGGCACCATATTTCTTTTCCAGATCTAGGTGAAATTGCGATAAATCTTTTGAGGTTTTTTCTATCAATTTAAATGAATTTTGATTTGTTATAAATATAGTAATTTTGAAAATATTTAATCTCATGATTAAGAGGTATCATAATATTCTTTTCTTATTAGTAATAATTATTCTTGGATGCGAAAAAGATGACATTTGCATTGAGGGGTCCGAAAATACAAGTAGAATTACAATTGGTTTTATTGACTATAACAATAAAGGACCTAAAAGAATCTCTTTAGAAAGTATTAGAGGAATTGGGTTAGATTCAGTAATTGAAGGAATTGATGTAAATGATTTAAAACTTCCTTTAATTGCTAGTTCTAATAAAACAGAATATATTCTTGAATACAACAAAGTTTTAGATACTGTTACAATTCATCATCAAACAATACATAAATACCTTAATAGATCTTGTGGATATATATCAAATTTTATTGTAAAATCAGATACAGAGATATCAAAAAATTATGGTTGGATAAAAGAAGTAAGTATAGAAAATGATTCGATTTTTAATGAAGAAAAAACAAATATTCTTATTCATTATTAGCTTCATCTTTTCACTCAACTCTATATTTTCTCAAACAGAAAATACAGAAAGTGACAGTTTAATAAAGAAAGATAAATTATTGAATATAAATAAATTACGGTTTGGCATTGATTTATCAAACCCAATAATATCTTCATCTAATGATGATGACTTAAGCTATGAAATTGTGGGTGATTTACAAATAACTGATAATCTTTATTTAGCTGCTGAATATGGATCTATGGACAGATATATTGAAGATGAGAATATTAATTTTAATTCAGTAGGTAATTATCTTAAAATAGGATTTGATTTTAACATGTTTAATAATTGGGTTGGTATGGATAACTCAATATACATCGGTCTTAGATATGCCTCTTCTTCATTCTCAAATAAAGTTGAAAGCTATACAGTAAGAAGTAGTGATGCTTACTTTTCAAATTTAGTTGATAGCGGTTATGAGAATATAACTCACAATAACTTAAACGGAAACTGGATTGAAATTGTAACAGGAGTGAAAGTTGAAACGTTTAAAAATATATATCTTGGAATTAGCTTAAGATTAAATAAGTTATTATCAGATACAAAACCTTCAAACTTTGATAATCTTTTTATTCCAGGATTTAATAAGGTGACTGATGATAACACCTGGGGAAGTGGATTTAATTACACTTTAAGTTATTCAATACCATTTAAGAAAAGAAAGTAAAAAAAAACCCCTAATTGAAGGGGTTTTATTTTATGAGATAAAGGCGGCGACATACTCTCCCACTAATAGCAGTACCATCTGCGCTGATAGGCTTAACTTCTCTGTTCGGTATGGGAAGAGGTGAGCCCTATCGCTATAACCACCTTAAAATTTTATTAAGGTCATATAACATTTGAAAATATCAAGTTAACAATTAAGAAAGTTTGCTACAATAGACTTACGGGTAATTAGTATCACTCAGCTATGACATTACTGCCTTTACACTTGTGACCTATCAACGTTGTAGTCTCCAACGACCCTTAAAAGAAATCTCATCTTGAGGTTGGTTTCGCACTTAGATGCTTTCAGTGCTTATCCATTCCCGACATAGCTACCCGGCGATGCTACTGGCGTAACAACCGGTACACTAGAGGTCAGTCCATCTCGGTCCTCTCGTACTGAAGACAGATCCTCTCAAATTTCTAACGCCCACTACAGATAGAGACCGAACTGTCTCACGACGTTCTGAACCCAGCTCGCGTGCCACTTTAATGGGCGAACAGCCCAACCCTTGGAACCTTCTCCAGCTCCAGGATGTGACGAGCCGACATCGAGGTGCCAAACCCCCCCGTCGATTTGAGCTCTTGGGGGAGATCAGCCTGTTATCCCCGGCGTACCTTTTATCCTTTGAGCACTGGCCCTTCCATGCGGAACCAGTGGATCACTATGCTCTTGTTTCCAACCTGATCGACTTGTCAGTCTCTCAGTCAAGCACCCTTATGCCATTGCACTCTACACACGGTTACCAAGCGTGTTGAGGGTACCTTTAGAAGCCTCCGTTACTCTTTTGGAGGCGACCACCCCAGTCAAACTACCCACCACGCACTGTCCCCTCGAAAGGGTTAGATATCAGAGAAGCAAAGGGTGGTATTTCAACAGCGACTCATAAACGCCTGGCGACGCTTAATCAAAGTCTCCCACCTATCCTACACATTACTTATCCAATATCAATACGAAGCTATAGTAAAGGTGCACGGGGTCTTTTCGTCCCGTAGCGGGTAATCGGCATCTTCACCGATACTACAATTTCACCGAGCTCATGGATGAGACAGCGTCCAAATCGTTACACCATTCGTGCAGGTCGGAACTTACCCGACAAGGAATTTCGCTACCTTAGGACCGTTATAGTTACGGCCGCCGTTTACTGGGGCTTCATTTCAATGCTTCGCCGAAGCTAACATCTCCACTTAACCTTCCAGCACCGGGCAGGTGTCAGACCCTATACATCGTCTTTCGACTTAGCAGAGTCCTGTGTTTTTGATAAACAGTCGCTTGGACCTTTTCACTGCGGCCTACAATAAAGTAGGCGACCCTTCTCCCGAAGTTACGGGTCAAATTTGCCTAGTTCCTTATCCATGAATCTCTCGAGCTCCTTAGAATACTCATCCCAACTACCTGTGTCGGTTTACAGTACAGGCTGCTTAACTTGTTTTTCTTGGAAAAAGGTCCGCCATATTATCACCTCATCCGAAGAATCGGTGTACTATCATCACCTTAACAGTGATTTCAACGCACATCCGTCAGTGCGCAATGACATTGCTTTTCCGTCACGTTTATTGTTAAGCAGGTACCAGAATATTAACTGGTTGTCCATCCACTACCCCATTTGGGTTCGCGTTAGGTCCTGACTAACCCTCAGCTGATTAGCATGGCTGAGGAAACCTGAGTTTTTCGGAGGGGGTGTTTCTCGCACCCCTAATCGTTACTTATGCCTACATTTTCGTTTCTATACGCTCCAGCAAACCTCACAGTTTACCTTCAACGCAGAATAGAATGCTCCCCTACCCAATATAAATATTGCCATAGTTTCGGTGATATACTTATGCCCGATTATTATCCATGCTCGACCGCTCGACTAGTGAGCTGTTACGCACTCTTTAAATGAATGGCTGCTTCCAAGCCAACATCCTAGCTGTCTGGGCAGTCAAACCTCGTTTTTTCAACTTAGTATATACTTTGGGACCTTAACTGATGATCTGGGTTCTTTCCCTCTCGGACACGGACCTTAGCACCCATGCCCTCACTGCTAAAAAACATTTCATAGCATTCGGAGTTTGTCAGGAATTGGTAGGTGGTGAAACCCCCGCATCCAATCAGTAGCTCTACCTCTATGAAACTTATTTTAACGCTGCACCTAAATGCATTTCGGGGAGTACGAGCTATTTCCTAGTTTGATTGGCCTTTCACCCCTATCCACAGGTCATCCCAAGACTTTTCAACGTCAACGGGTTCGGTCCTCCACTGTATGTTACTACAGCTTCAACCTGCCCATGGATAGATCACTAGGTTTCGCGTCTACCACTGCTAACAAATTCGCCCTATTCAGACTCGCTTTCGCTACGGTTGCTCCACTGAATGGATTAGCCAAGCTAGCAAAGGTAACTCGTAGGCTCATTATGCAAAAGGCACGCCGTCACACATAAATGTGCTCCGACCGCTTGTAAGCGTAAGGTTTCAGGATCTATTTCACTCCCTTATTCAGGGTTCTTTTAACCTTTCCCTCACGGTACTAGTTCACTATCGGTCTCTCAGGAGTATTTAGCCTTACCAGATGGTCCTGGCAGATTCATACAAGGTTTCACGTGCCCCGTACTACTCAGGATACCTCTATTAATAACATCAATTACCTATACAGGACTATCACCTTCTATGGTTTTACTTTCCAGTAAATTCTAGTTCTATTAGCATTAAATGTTGAGGTCCTACAACCCCTATATTGCCGTAACAACATAGGTTTAGGCTGTTCCACGTTCGCTCGCCACTACTAGCGGAATCACTTTTGTTTTCTATTCCTCTGGTTACTTAGATGTTTCAGTTCACCAGGTTCGCTCACTTTACAGTGTGACATATCTTCAATATGCCGGGTTGCCCCATTCGGAAATCTGCGGATCAAAGTGTTTGTGCCACTCCCCACAGCTTATCGCAGCTTATCACGTCCTTCATCGCCTCTGAGAGCCAAGGCATTCCCCTTACGCTCTTAATTAGCCTATTGTAACTTTTCAAAAGTTACAAGTAACTCTTAACTCTTTCTTAAATTGTAAAATTATTTTGTATTTAATAATAACAGTATTAAATACATATTTACGTTAACTCTGTACAATCTCAAAAAACTATCAAATTGGATAACAGAATAGTTTATGAATTGTACTTGATATTTTCAATATGTCAATGAACTCTTAATCTTAATTTTCATTAAGAATAGTGGAGAATGTGGGAGTCGAACCCACGACCTCTAGAATGCAAATCTAGCGCTCTAGCCAGCTGAGCTAATCCCCCTTTTCCTTTATGGAATTTAGTAGTCTCGGGCAGACTCGAACTGCCGACCTCTACATTATCAGTGTAGCGCTCTAACCGGCTGAGCTACGAGACTCTATTAGAGATACTATAAGGGTTATTAAAAAAAATGACAGCTAGCAAACGCAAAGGATTGATGCTATAGTCAGGTCGTCTTTCTCTAGAAAGGAGGTATTCCAGCCGCACCTTCCGGTACGGCTACCTTGTTACGACTTAGCCCCAGTCACTAGTTTTACCCTAGGCAGCTCCTTTCGGTCACCGACTTTAGGTACCCCCAGCTTCCATGGCTTGACGGGCGGTGTGTACAAGGCCCGGGAACGTATTCACCGGATCATGGCTGATATCCGATTACTAGCGATTCCAGCTTCACGCAGTCGAGTTGCAGACTGCGATCCGAACTGAGACCGGTTTTAAAGATTAGCTCCTATTCGCATAGTGGCTGCTTTCTGTACCGGCCATTGTAGCACGTGTGTAGCCCAGAACGTAAGGGCCGTGATGATTTGACGTCATCCCCACCTTCCTCACGGTTTGCACCGGCAGTTTCGCTAGAGTTCCCAACTTTACTTGATGGCAACTAACGATAGGGGTTGCGCTCGTTATAGGACTTAACCTGACACCTCACGGCACGAGCTGACGACAACCATGCAGCACCTTGTAAGTAGTCCGAAGAAAGATTCATTTCTGAATCATGCAACTTACATTTAAGTCCTGGTAAGGTTCCTCGCGTATCATCGAATTAAACCACATGCTCCACCGCTTGTGCGGGCCCCCGTCAATTCCTTTGAGTTTCACTCTTGCGAGCGTACTCCCCAGGTGGGTCACTTATCACTTTCGCTTAGCCACTCAACGTACCAATGTACATCGAACAGCTAGTGACCATCGTTTACGGCGTGGACTACCAGGGTATCTAATCCTGTTCGCTACCCACGCTTTCGTCCCTCAGCGTCAGTATATTGTTAGTAATCTGCTTTCGCAATCGGTATTCTGTGTAATATCTATGCATTTCACCGCTACACTACACATTCTAACTACTTCACAATAACTCAAGTTTGCCAGTATCAAAGGCAGTTCTACCGTTGAGCGGTAGGATTTCACCTCTGACTTAACAAACAGCCTGCGGACCCTTTAAACCCAATAATTCCGGATAACGCTTGGATCCTCCGTATTACCGCGGCTGCTGGCACGGAGTTAGCCGATCCTTATTCTTACAGTACCGTCAGCTTTCCACACGTGGAAAAGTTTCTTCCTGTATAAAAGAAGTTTACAACCCATAAGGCCGTCTTCCTTCACGCGGCATGGCTGGATCAGAGTTGCCTCCATTGTCCAATATTCCTTACTGCTGCCTTCCGTAGAAGTCTGGTCCGTGTCTCAGTACCAGTGTGGGGGATCTCCCTCTCAGGACCCCTACCTATCGGAGCTTAGGTGAGCCATTACCTCACCTACAAGCTAATAGGACGCATGCCCATCTTTTACCGCCGGAGCTTTGCTTATTTACTCATGCGAGTAAATAAGAACATAGAGCATTAATCAAAATTTCTCTTGGCTATTCTCTAGTAAAAGGTAAGTTGCATACGCGTTACGCACCCGTTCGCCGGTCGCCATCAAATTACAAGTAATTTATGCTGCCCCTCGACTTGCATGTATGAAGCCTGCCGCTAGCGTTCATCCTGAGCCAGGATCAAACTCTTCGTTGTAGTATTTTTAATAAATTATACGACTCTGAATTGACTATGTTTCAAAATGTTTGGTTTGCTAGTTTGTATCTTAATTGATACGCGCTGTCATTTTCAATATTTTCAATGAACTAACAAAAAAAATTTATTGCAGTCAGCAATAAATCTTTTTGCGGCTGCAAATATAAAACCTTTTTTATTGTTTTTAAACAATATTTTAGATTTTATTTTACTTTTTTTTTGGATGGTAAATTTATGAAATCTTTAAGCGCTAAATGTCAATGTTTTATATTATTTATCAACACTTTTTTAAGACTATTTTTTCTCTTTCCAAAACTCATATAGAGTATCCAAATCGAAATCTAGAGCATAATCTTGTTTTTCTAGTGAACCATCAGAGAATGACCTTTGAAGTATGTCCTCAATCAAGTAATCTTCATAATCATCAAATGGCTCGTACTCATCCTTTAATGAAATTGAATAAAAAGATGCGGCAGTGTTGTATAAGAGAGCTCTAAACTTGTTTCTATATTCAGAAACAATTTTATGTGCAGTCAATCCTGTTTGTCTATTTAATAATTTAACTAAAATTCTTCCTTGAGATCTTGATAATTTTCTTAGTTCATCAGAAAATTCATCATAAACAAACTTTTCGAGTTTTTTCAAATAAAGTCTTTTCTTTCTTTTTGAATTGATTGAGTCAACTCTAGAATCAATTCTATTCATTCTTTCTGATGCAAGTTTTGCATATGGATAAACTTTTTTAACTCTATATCTTAGTATTACATATCTTTTAATTTCCTCATCATTATTAAATTTTAAGGGTTGGAATACTGTTACTTCATCAAGCATGAATGTGTTTGTAGGTATGGAATCACCTGGAAAAAGAAAATCCAGTTCTTCAATATCATCTTGACAGATCAAACTATTTGAAAAAAAGATAAATAATAGAAATAAATAATATTTCATTGTGCAAATTTAATAAGATGTTAAGTAATAATTGTTAATTTTGATTTTTTAAAAATTATGAAAGTACTTAACTCAAAATCATTAAAGTTTCTCGAAGAATATCTAAACAATGCTGCACCAACCGGATACGAAAGTAATGGTCAAAAAATATGGATGAAATATTTAAAACCATATGTAGACGACTTCATAACTGACAACTATGGGACAGCGGTTGGAGTAATAAATCCAGACAAGAAGTTTAAAGTTGTTATCGAAGGGCATTCTGACGAAATTTCATGGTATGTTAATTATATAACTGATAATGGTCTTATATATGTTATTAGAAATGGAGGTAGTGATCATCAGATTGCTCCATCTAAATGGGTTAATATTCATACAAAAAAAGGAATTGTAAAGGGAGTTTTTGGATGGCCTGCTATACATGTTAGGGATTTCTCAAAAGAAGCACCCCCTAAAGTTGATAACATATTTATTGACATAGGGGCAAAAGATAAAAAAGAAGTTGAAAAAATGGGAGTCCATGTTGGATGTGTCATAACATATCCCGATTCATTTCAAATTATAAATAAGAATAAATTCATTTGTAGAGCAATTGATAACAGGGCTGGTGGATTTATGATAGCAGAGGTAGCAAGACTACTAAAAGAAAATAAAGATAAACTTCCATTTTGTCTTTATGTTACCAACTCTGTTCAAGAGGAAATCGGTTTAAGAGGTGCAGAGATGATAACAAATACATTAAAGCCAAATGTTGCAATCGTAACTGACGTGACTCATGACACCTCTACTCCAATGATTGATGCAAAGAAAGAAGGAGATGTTAAAATTGGTAAAGGACCTGTAATTTCTTATGCACCTGCAGTTCAAAATAACCTTAGAGAAAAAATTATAAATACAGCTGAAAAAAATAAAATACCATTTCAAAGAGCAGCTTCATCAAGATATACAGGAACAGACACAGATGCATTTGCATACAGTAATGGAGGTGTTCCTTCAGCACTAATATCATTACCATTAAGATATATGCATACTACTGTAGAAATGGTTCAAAAAGATGATGTCGAGAACGTTATTAAATTAATTTACGAAACTTTGAAGAATATTAAAGCTGATGAAAGCTTTAGTTACTTTGATTAATAATTGCCTTGTTAATTTCTTTTATTAATGAAGGTCCTTCGTAGATAAAGCCTGTATATAGTTGAATTAGATCTGCTCCTGAGTTTATTCTCTCAATTGCATCATTTGCGCTCATTATACCTCCAACTCCAATAATTGGAAAATTGTCCCCCAAGCTTTTTCTTAAATATTTGATTATAGCATTACTCTTATGTGTTAGCAATTTACCACTCATTCCACCTTCCTGAGTTTTATGTTTCGAAGTAGCCCCATCTCTAGAAACTGTAGTATTTGTTGCAATAATCCCATCTAGCTTTAAATCTTTAATTAAAACAACAATATCGGCTATTTGCTCCTCATTCAAATCAGGAGAAATTTTAAGAAGCAAAGGTCTTTTATTCATTTGTTTATTATTGAATTTTACTAGTTTTTCTAAGAATGGTTTTAAAAGACTTTTATCATGTAAATCTCTTAAACCTTTAGTATTAGGAGAACTAATATTAATTGCAAAATAGTCAACGAATTCATTAAGCTTTGAAAGACATTTCAAATAATCGCTATGCGCATCATTATTTTGAGTAAAATAATTTTTACCAATATTTGCTCCAATAATGATATCTCTTTCTTTCTTTAAATTATCAACTACCTCTGATAATCCTTTATTATTAAACCCAAGTCTATTAATTAAAGATTTATCTTCAGCTAGTCTAAAAATTCTTTTTTTGGGATTGCCTGGCTGAGGCATTGGGGTAACTGTTCCTATTTCGATAAAACCAAATCCAAAATTAGAAAATTCATTGTAACACTCAGCATTCTTATCAAATCCTGCAGCTAAACCAACAGGGTTTTTAAATTTTAAACCTAAGATACTCCTCTCTAGCCTTTTATCATTTATACAAAAACACTTTTTAATCAGAATATCAATTAAAGGTATTTTATTAAAAGTTTTTATTGAGTGGACAGAAAATTCATGTATTAATTCAGCATCAAAAAGGAAAAGAATTTTTCTTAGTATACTATACATTAAGTTTTAATGTTAGATGATAATTCCAATGAAATAGCTGATTTTTCAATTTTAAGTTTACCAGCCATAGTCTCTATTATACATGTGTTACTTTTAGAATCAAATTCAGTTATTCTAGCATGAACACCTGATTTAGTAATAATTCTATCACCTCTTTTTAGGTTATTTAAAAACTTTTTTTCTTTACTGTTCCTTCTCATTGAAGGTATTATTATAAAGAATAAAAAGACTAATGCTATTAAAAGAAGATAAGGAAATTGTGACTCCATGATTAATTATTTTTTGGTTCAACAAATGCTTGTATTCGTAATAGTTCACCCCCAGATAGAGTGTTTGCAGAGACTTTAACCATTTTTTGCTGTAAGCTAGGTCTTCCATTAGAATCAAAATTAACTTCAATCTCACCACTCTCCCCTGGTTTAATAGCAATATTTTTAGGGTATTTTGGCACCGTACAACCACAACTTCCTATAGCATCAACAATGTAAAGATCATTTTCACCTGTATTAGTGAAACTAAAAACTGTTTTTGCAATTTCACCCTCTTTAATTGTCCCAAAATCATGGAAAATTCTATCAAAAGTTATTTCAGCATAACTCTGCTGAACTTGAGTTTTATTTTGATTATCAGATTTAATTTTACTTGATGCAGATTCATTACAGGAAATTAAAATAAGTGATGTAAATAAAAAAATGATAATATGTCTGTAGCTTTTCATTTTATTTTTTTCCAAAATTAGCAAAATTAAGTTATCAAACCTCTACCTGTTTTAACAATTAATCCTTGCTTAATAAGATCTTTTACAATATTGTCAAGGACACCATTAACAAATTTTCCTGATGCTGGCGTTGAGAATTCCTTGGCTATATCAATATACTCATTGATTGTAACTTTAGTTGGAATAGACGAAAAGTAGATTAACTCAGCAATTGCAGTAATTAAAATGACATAATCAATTTGGGCAATTCTGTCAGATTCCCAATTTGGTGTTCTACCTTCAATATTTAATTTTAGCTCATCAAAGTTTTCAAGTGTATTAATAAAAAGATCCTGACCAAATTTTAGCTCATCTTGAAAGTCAAAAAGTGAAGGAAGAGGAAATGAATCTGGATTTTGCAAGTCAATTTTTTCAATATTTTTTAAAATAAATGTATTTACATACGGAAAATCATTTACCCAATTAATGTTTTGATCCTCTATAAATTCATAAAATAAATTTGAATTCAAAATAATTTCTGAGTAGCATTTTATAAAAAATTCTAATCTTGATTTATCATCATTTTTCTTAGATTCTAAAAATTCCTTGTTTAAATCAAATATTTGATCTTGTATTTCAATTATATAGTTATGGTTTAAATCCCAATTAATTATTTGATTTCTCTTAAAAGATTTAGCATTAAGCTTAGTAAAGAAAAAGAAATATGGATTACTACTTACAAATGGACATGAAAATTTTTGTGATTCAAGATTATTAAAAAACAAGTTTATTTCTTTTAAATAATCAACCATACAATAAAACAAGTCCAAACAAGAAGAGGAGTTTTTATTTATATAATTTTTTAAGTCTTTATCTTCAATTGATTCAACTAGATTTGAATAAATTGATTGAACAACTATTGTACGTATATGTCTTCTATTTAACATTTGCAAAGAACTACTGCAAAATTATACAATTATGATACATAATGAAATTTTTAGAAGTTTTAAAGTTTATATTTGTTAGGTTGTATGAAAGAACTTCAAAGATTAAATAAATTCTTATTTAAATATAGAGGCAAGTTACTTATTGGATTATTAATTACCATAATTGCAAGGCTATTTTCTCTTGTTACACCTAGACTGGTTGGTGATTCTATGACCACAATAGAAAATTATTTAAATCTCGATACAATATCATCAATTGAAACCAGAGAAGTTCTTTTGACAAATATTATTTTAATTATAAGTGCTTCCTTAATATCAGGTTTCTTTACTTTTTTAATGAGGCAAACTATAATTAACGTATCAAGACATATTGAATATGATGTGAAGAATGAAATCTTTGCTCATTATCAATCCTTAGACCAAATATTTTACAAAAGAAACAGAACAGGTGATTTAATGAATAGAATAAGTGAGGATGTAAGTAAAGTAAGAATGTATTATGGGCCAGTAATAATGTACGGAACCAATGCAATAGTTCTTTTTATTGTAATTATTACTTACATGTTTAGCGTTGCACCTAAACTAACTTTTTTTAGTTTGATACCTCTTCCGATTTTATCAGTTTTTATCTATAGAATCAGTAATCTTATAAATATCAAAAGCACAAAAGTTCAAGAAAGTTTATCTGATCTATCTACATATTCTCAAGAAAGTTTTAGCGGAATATCTGTCCTAAAGTCATTTAATATTCAGAATATAATTTTTAATAAGTTTGACGGGTATGCATTAATGAGTTTTAAGAATAATTTAAGCCTTGCTAAAATTCAAGCATGGTTTTTTCCAATCATTCTTTTTTTAATTGGACTCAGTAATTTAATTGTAATTTTTATTGGTGGAAGAGAATTTATTAATGGGAATATTGAAATTGGAGTAATAGCAGAGTTCATAATTTATGTAAACATGTTAACATGGCCTGTAACTCTTGTAGGATGGGTTACATCAATAGTTAAACAAGCAGAAGCATCTCAAAAAAGAATCAATGAATTTTTAGATTCAAAATCATCTCTAGATGATGGCAACTATAGTTTAAAAGATAAAAATTCAAAAAATATTGAATTCAAGGATGTTTCATTTACATACCCTCAAACGGGAATAAAAGTTTTTAATTCATTTAACCTAAAAATTGATAAAGGAACAACGCTTGGAATAGTTGGAAAAGTAGGTTCTGGAAAGACTACATTATTAGATCTTATTTGTAGAGTATATGATCCAAATGAGGGATTAATATCATATGATAAAAATGATATAAAATCATTTAAGATTAATAACCTAAGAGAACTTTTTAGCTATGTTCCACAAAATAATTTTTTGTTTTCAGAAAGTATATTTAAGAATATTCAATTTGGCAATCCAAATGCAACAGAAAGCGAAGTTAAAAAAGCTGCAAAGTTATCTGAAATTGATTCAGAGATTGCCAAATTTGAAAGTGGATATCAAACAATACTTGGTGAAAGAGGTGTTACATTATCAGGAGGCCAGGTTCAAAGAGTTTCAATAGCAAGATCCTTTGTCAAAGACTCAGCACTCTACCTTTTTGATGATTGCTTTTCATCTCTTGATACAGATACTGAGGAGAGACTGATTAAAAACTTAAAAAATAATTTTAAGAATAAATCAGTTATAATTGTTAGCCACAGAGTTTCATGTGTTAAGCATGCTGATAAAATTATTGTTCTTGAAAAAGGAAAGATTATACAAGAAGGGACCCACAAAAACCTGATTAAAATTGATGGTTATTATAAGGAGTTATACAACAAGCAAAACAGTGAGATTACTTAGTAGATTTGATTATATTTGACTAAAATTAAATTATGGAAAACCAAAATGAATATAATGCTGAAGAGATTTTCTCAAAAGCATTAAGAGCTGGAAGAAGAACTTATTTTTTTGATGTAAGAGAAACCAAGGCTGGAGATTATTATTTAACAATAACTGAAAGTAAAAAGTTTACAAATGAAGATGGAACATTTTACTATAAAAAACACAAAATCTATTTATACAAAGAAGATTTTGATGAATTCAATAATTCACTTAAAGAAACATGTGACTTTATAATAGATAAAAAAGGTGCTGAAGTAATCAGTGAAAAGCACGACAAAGACTTTGATTCAAAAAAAGAGAAAGAAAAAGATGAATCTTCAGAATCTGATAATAACGATGAAGAAAAAGACTTTGCTGATGTTGACTTTGAAAACGACGATCAATAAATTAAAAAACCATTATGAAAAAACTCTTATTATTTTTAATTCCATCACTTTTTTTAAATGCTCAGGTTGGTCTTGATTATTACCTTGGGGATCTAAGTGAATATAACAAGTCTATACCTACTCCCCTTAGCGTCATTGGACATGAGGTTGGAGAATTCCACATAAGTCATGACAAATTAAGCCATTATGTTCAAGAGATTTCAAGAGCATCTAATAGAGTTAAATTAGTAAATAGAGGTAAGTCATATGAAAACAGAACTTCATGGTTGATGATAATTACTAGTGAATCAAATCATTCAAGATTAGAGGAAATAAGAAAACAACATTTAGAACTTTCAAATTCTAAGAATAAAGACATTGATGTATCTAATATGCCAATAGTTGTATATCAGGGATTCTCCGTCCATGGAGATGAGCCAAGTGGTTCAAATGCAAGTTTACCTTTAATGTATCATTTACTAGCTAGTAATTCCCAAGAAACTATAGAGTTACTTGAAAATACTATAATTCTTTTAGATCCAAGTTTTAATCCTGATGGTCTTCAGCGTTTTTCTCAATGGGCAAACAGTAATAAGAATCAAAGTTTAACAGCAGACCCAAATGACAGAGAGTATAATCAATACTGGCCAAGAGGAAGAACAAACCATTACTGGTTCGATCTAAACAGAGATATGCTTCCAAATCAGCTTGTTGAAACAAATGCCAAGGTAAAGACGTTTACTGAATGGTTACCAAATATTCTAACTGATCACCACGAGATGGGAACAAATTCATCATTTTTCTTTCAACCTGGTGTTCCTGAAAGAAAAAATCCTCTTATATCAGATTTAAATCAAGCTCTGACAAGAGAAATAGGAACATACCATGAAAAAGCACTAAACTCAATTGGATCACTATATTATTCTGAAGAAGATTACGATGATTTCTTTTTTGGTAAAGCCTCTACTTATCCTGATGCAAACGGAAGTATAGGAATCCTTTTTGAACAGGGAAGTTCAAGGGGACATATTCAAGAAAGTGTTAACGGTATATTGACTTTTCCCTTTACTATAAGAAACCAATTAACCGCTGCCTTTTCTACGCTTGAGGCTGCAAAAAATATGAGAGTCAAGCTTTTAAATTACATGAAAGATTTTTATGACGATCAAATTGAATTAAACCCAAAGTCAAGTGATAATATAGTTTTTGGAAAGCTAAAAGATGAATCTACAGTTTATCATCTTGCAGATTTATTAAATAGCCACAAAATCAAGTTTAATAAGATTTCCGAAGATGTTGTTTTAAATGGAAAAAAATATACAAAAGACAATAGTTTTATAATTCCAATGAATCAACCAAAAAGGACACTTATAAATGCTATGTTTTATACTCAGACTGAATTTAAGGATAGCTTATTTTATGACGTATCGGCGTGGACATTCCCTTTAGCATTCAACGTTAATTATTCATATACAGATAATCTTAGTAAGTCAAGTGTTTCTAAGTTATTTGGAGAAGAAGTTACACAGACAAAAAAACCAGTAGGAAATGTTGATTCTAAATCTGAATATGCATATTTATTTGAACCACATGAATATTATGCACAGGCTGCTGTATATCATTTAATTAAAGAAGGTATAAGAGTTAAAACTGCAACAAGAAAATTCTCAATTAACGGTAAAGAGTTTGATTTTGGAACTTATCTTATTCCTGTTCAAAATCAAAGTATGAACTCTGAAGATATTTATAATAAATTATTAGAAATATCTAATACGTATAATATAAACTTTGAATCTCAAGCTACTGGTATAACTTCAGGTATTGACCTTGGCTCAGATTACTTTATAATTGTAAATGAGCCTAAAATAGGATTAATTGTAGGTGATGGTGTAAGAAGTTATGACGCAGGTGAAATATGGCACTTACTAGATACAAGATATAATATACCTATTACTAAACTTGATGTAGATGATTTAAGATACATAGATCTAAGTAAATATTCTCATATTATTCTTCCAGATTACAATGGATCAAAGCTAAGGTCAGAACAAATAAACGAATATATTAATGGAGGTGGTAACCTAATTGCTTATAGAAACTCTGTAAAATGGGTATCTAATAATCTAAATGAGTTGGAGTTTTTAACTAATGATTTGAAAGCTTCAGGAGTTTCTTTTTCAGATCGAGAAAAGTTTTATGGAGCTCAACAAACAGGTGGTGCGATTTTTGAATCAAATATTGACAGAAGTCACCCTGTGAATTATGGAATTGAATCCAATACTCTTCCACTATTTAGAAATTCAAATGTATACATGAGCAAAAGTGAACAGAGCTTTAATAACCCTATAACATATTCATCTAATCCATTAATGAGCGGATATATTTCAGAAGAAAACATATCGTTATTAAAAAATTCTGTTCCATTTAAAGTTATTAGGAGTGGAAAAGGTAAGATTTTGTTGATGACTGATAATACAAATTTCAGAGCATTTTGGTTTGGTACAAACAGGATTCTACTTAATATGCTATTTCACTCAAATATTATGTAGTCAATTTGAGACATCGTTGAGAAATTTTATTCTGTATAGTCTAAGTTCTTCTTCATCATAATCTCCATCAAACTCTTCTAGAGCATCTGAGATATCCTCACTCTCAGATTCTAGAAAGTATTCTTTAAGTTCCTCTTGTTGGTCTTCATCAAGTATTTCTTCTAGATAGTAATCAATGTCTAATTTTGTTCCTGAGAAGACAATGCTTTCAAGTTCTGACAACAACTCAGTGAACTCAATTCCTCTTGAGTCACTAATTTCATCTAAAGGTATTTTTTTGTCAATATTTTGAATAAGGGAAAGCTTTTTTGATGATTTTTCTCCTGATGTTCTGAGAACTAAATCATCTGGTTTTTGAATTTGATTCTCCTCAATATATTCTTTAATAAGTTTAATGAAATAATTACCAAACTTATTAACTTTCCCCTCACCTACACCATTTATGTTTTTAAACTCCTCTAGTGATGTTGGATACTTGTATGTCATATCTTCTAAAGAAAATTCTTGAAGAATTGCATATGGAGGTAAAGAATTCTTTTTTGCAATATCTTTTCTTAGTATGATTAATTTGCCCATTAAATTAGTATCAATGACTCCTGTTTTAACATTAGTATGCTTAGATTTTTTATCAAAAGTAAAATCGTTATCAATAGAAATATCAAATTTATCTTGCTCATTTAAGAATTTTTTTCCATCGTCAGTTATTCTCAAAAACCCTATGTCATTTATATCTCTTATTAAAATTCCGTCTACAATACAATGTGTAATTAAAGTTTTCCAAAAATCTCTGGTAATTTGATTTTCTTCCTGAACAGGAAGAGTATTAACCAATTCTTTAAATGAAATTTTTTTATCAGACTTAAAAAAATTAGAAATTAGAAATTTGAGTTTTTCAATAGCATTAATTTTCTCTTTTGGATTCTTTGAGTTATCATCCATACTTGAGTCATTATGAACGTTAGGATCATATTTTTCTCCAAAATAACTTAATAAATATTTTCTTCTAGAAATTGATGACTTTGCAAAGCTTTTGACTTCTTTTAAAAGCATTATTCCAACCTCTCTTTCAGAGGATTTCTTTTGTGATAATAACTTTTCCAGTTTTTCTGCATCTTCATCTGAATAGTACATTATACAATGACTTACAACTCCATCTCTACCAGCTCTACCCGTTTCCTGATAGTAACCTTCTATACTTTTTGGAACATCATAATGTACTACAAATCTAACATCAGGTTTATCAATACCCATTCCAAAAGCAATCGTTGCAACTATAATACTACAATCATCATTTAAGAATTTGTCTTGATTTTCTTCTCTTATTTTTTTTTCTAATCCAGCATGATAAGGCAAACTATTGATTCCATTAATATTAAGTAATTCAGATAGATCCTCAACTTTCTTTCTTGAAAGACAATAAATTATTCCAGATTGATTAGATTTTGATTTTATAAATTTTATTAAGTCTAAATCTGTTGTTTCATTTTTACCCCTTACTTCATAAAATAAGTTTGGCCTATTGAATGATGACTTAAAAACTTTTGAATTATTTATTTTTAAATTTTTGACTATGTCATCTTGTACTTTTGGAGTCGCTGTTGCCGTCAGAGCTATTATTTTTAACTCAGTGTCAATTAGTTCTATTATTTCTCTAATCTTTCTGTACTCTGGTCTAAAATCATGCCCCCACTCAGAAATACAATGAGCTTCATCTATAGCTAGAAATGAAATTTTAATTGTTTTTAAAAAGTCTATAGTTTCACTTTTAGATAAAGTCTCAGGGGCTATATATAGCAATTTAGTTTTGATATTTACAACATCCTCTTTTACATTCGAAACCTGTTGTTTTGTTAAAGTTGAATTTAAAACGTGAGCTATTGAATCATCTGTACTACTTGCTCTAAGCAGATCGACTTGATTTTTCATTAAAGCAATAAGAGGAGATATAACAATCGCTGTACCATCCATTATTAATGCTGGCAATTGATAACAAAGTGATTTACCACCTCCAGTTGGCATAATAACAAAGGAATCATTTCCTTCAAGAAGATTTTTTATAACAGATTCTTGATGGTTTTTAAATTCATTGAAACCAAAGTGTTTCTTTAAACTTAATTTTAAGTTATCCAAAATATGGTTGTTTCAAATTTTATAAATTTGTACTATATATAATTTAAAAAAAAAATCCCATTTTGACTAATTCCGAAATAATTAAAAATACTGCACTTGATACATTAAATCTTGAATCCAAATCTATTTCAAATCTCTCAAAGATTATAGATTCAAACTTCTGCAAGATTGTTGAATTACTTAAGGATTGTCGAGGTAAGATAGTTCTAACAGGTATAGGTAAAAGTGCAATTATTGGAATGAAAATATCAGCAACTTTAAATTCTACTGGATCAAAATCAATTTTTTTGCACCTTGGAGATGCTCTTCATGGAGATATGGGTGTTATAGGGAAAGAGGATGTAGTAATTTGTCTATCTAAAAGTGGTGAATCAAATGAAATAATTTCTCTTTCAAACTACTTAAATAAAGCTAAAATTAAACTAATTGGTATTTCTTGTCAAAAAGGTTCGTCTCTTGATAAAATGTCTGATATGTTTATTCATACAGATATAGAAAAAGAGGCATGTCACAATAATTTAGCTCCAACAACCAGCTCAACTTGTCATCTTGCTGTTGGAGATGCAATTGCAATGGCAATTCAAAAATTAAAGGGTTTCTCTCCAAATGAATTTGGAGAATATCACCCATCTGGTAGTCTAGGAAAGAAGCTTAATCTTTCATTAAATAATCTAGTTGATAACAAAAGAATACCTATAGTAAATCCTTTATCATCTTTTGCAGAAGTTATAAATGAAATTTCGTCTAAAATGTATGGAGCTACAGCAGTATTAAAAGAAAAAGAGATTGTTGGAATAATTACTGATGGGGATATAAGAAGAGTAATTGAAAAAAGAAAGAATATAGAGGATATAAAAGCTTCTGAATTTATGGGTAACAACCCTAAAGTTTTAAAGTCAGATATTTTGGCTAGTGAAGCATTAAAAATTATGAAGAAAAATAATATTAGCCAGGTTTTAGTTACTGATAATAATGATAGTTTTATTGGAGTCGTGCATATTTTAGATATTATCAAACAAGGTATAAACGATGAGTAATTCGAAGGACATGTCTTTTCTAGATCACCTAGAAGAACTAAGGTGGCATATTATAAGATCCACAATTGCAGTTTTATTATTAGCAGTTGTAGCATTTTTAGCAAAGGATATAATTTTTGATCAAATAATATTTGGACCAAAAAGAGGAAACTTTGTTAGTTATGAATTATTTTGCTCAATTTCTCAATCATTCGGCGGCAATGCCTTTTGTTTTGAAGAACTTCCATTTAGAGTTCAAAGTAGAACAGTTTCAGGGCAATTTTCCGCTCACCTTTGGACATCTATTTTAGCTGGTTTTATTATTTCATTTCCTTATGTGATTTATGAATTTTGGAAATTTATAAGCCCTGGGTTATACAGAAAGGAAAAAGAAGGTGCAAGAGGTTTTATTATTATTTCATCATTACTTTTTTTTATTGGTGTTCTATTTGGCTACTATATTGTTACACCATTATCCATAAATTTTCTTGGCAATTATACCATTAGCTCAGAGGTTTTTAATGATTTTGATTTAAGTAGCTATATCGGTCTTTTAAGAGCATCCGTTCTAGCTTCTGGTTTGATATTTGAACTTCCAATTATTATCCATTATTTGACAAAAGTAGGTTTAGTCACTCCAGATTTTTTAGGAAGAAATAGAAAATTTGCACTTGTTATAGTATTGAGTCTATCTGCAATAATTACTCCACCTGATATAGCAAGCCAAATTATAGTGAGTATACCTATTTTAATACTTTATGAAATAAGTATTATTATTTCAAAAATTGGATATAAAAAATTAAATACATAATATTTGTCAGATGATTTTAAGTGCAAGAGACATATCAAAATCTTACAGAGGAAGGAAAGTGGTTAATAATATTTCAATTGAAGTAAATCAAGGAGAAATTGTTGGTTTACTTGGTCCAAATGGTGCTGGAAAGACCACATCATTTTATATGATTGTTGGAATAATAAAGCCTGAACAAGGTGATATTTTTCTTGAAAACGAAGTTATCTCTTCATACCCAATGTATCAAAGAGCTCAAAAAGGAATAGGATATCTTGCGCAGGAAGAATCAGTCTTCAGAAAGCTTTCAGTTGAGGATAATATACTAGGTGTTTTAGAGTTTTCAGAACTTTCAAAAAATCAGCAAAAAGAAAAAGCTGAACAGTTAATGGAGGAATTTGGATTAATTAATATAAGAAAAAGCAGAGGTGATCTTTTATCTGGTGGAGAAAGAAGAAGAACTGAGATTGCTAGAGCTTTAGCAAATAACCCAAACTTTTTACTATTAGACGAACCTTTTGCTGGAGTTGATCCTATAGCAGTTGAGGATATTCAATCAATTATTTCTGTTTTAAAAAAGAAAAATATCGGAATACTTATTACAGATCATAATGTTCAAGAAA
The DNA here is from genome assembly GCA_902560025.1 of uncultured Bacteroidota bacterium. The sequence goes on from CACEKL010000010.1 coordinate 24,367, forward strand.
CACTTGCAATTACAGATAGAACTTATTTGATGTTTGAAGGTAAAATTCTTAAAGAAGGTGTTCCTGAGGATCTTGCAAAAGACGAAATGGTCAGAAAGGTATATCTAGGTAAAAATTTCGAATTCAAAAGAAAAAAAATATAGTTTCAAATTATATTAAAGACCACAGATTCCTTATTACATTTAAGAAAAGATAGAGTATTATTATTAGACAAAATCCACCAATTCCAAAAATTAAAATTATTGGTATACTTAAAACTATAGTGAGAATTTTAAAAATATTATAATCATATTTTCTTAAAGAAATTCTTAATGAGAATAGTCTAAAAGGAACATTCATAAGAACAAAACTTGATGCAACTAATAAAATTAAAGTATAATTATTGAGAAAATATTCCTTAGACTCAAGAAAATAGTAATGCTCCATCAGGATTGGAAAAGAGGCAAAAAATAGAGCATTAGCAGGTGTTGGTAAACCTTCAAACTCATCAGTGTAGTCAATAGTATTAAATTTAGCTAGTCTAAGGGCAGAGCCAAGAGTAATGATAAAAGCTAAAAATGCGATCGGGGAAATTGAGAAAATTAAATCTAAATTTACTATTGGTTCTAGGTTGAGATCTAAATTAAAATCTGTAACACGATTTCCCGATAGTTTAAATAACTGATATACAATAACACCTGGAACAACTCCACTTGTAACAATATCAGAAAGAGAATCTAAGTGCTTGCCAAATTCTGATTCGGCGTTTAACATTCTTGCAACAATGCCATCTAAATAATCAAAAAAAACTCCTAATAATACAAGAATTAAGACTACCTCAAATTGAAATTGGAATGCGAAAGCAATTGAAAAACAACCACATATAAGATTAAGTGCTGTAAGAATATTAGGAATAAAGGCTTTTATCATGATATTTGTGTTTCCAATTTATAAAAAAATTGTAATATTAATATT